>JAYVVR010000113.1:0-2089 GCA_043786835.1 Armatimonadota bacterium
TGAAGACGTGGAAACGCTCGCCCGCTCCGTCTCCCCGGAGGCAAAGCGGCTGATCGCCGAGTTCTTCCCCGGCCCCCTGACCCTCGTCTTCTGGCGCCTGCCGAGTGTCTCGCTGACTGTCACAGGCGGCACCAACACCATCGGCCTGCGCATGCCCGACCACCCCATCGCCCTCGGCGTCCTGCGAGCCTTCGGCGCCCCTCTCGTCTGCCCCTCCGCAAACCTCACCGGACGCCGCGCCCCCATGTCCGCCGCCGATGTGCTGGAAGATTTAGACGGCGTCATCGACCTCGTGCTGGACGGCGGGCAGACCGTCGACCGCACCCCCAGCACCGTGCTGGACGTCACTCAGGTTCCCGCTAAGATACTGCGGGAGGGGAAGATCACGCGCAGTCAGCTCGAAGCGTTTCTAGAGGTGCTCCCGGCTTTTTCCAGAGATTAGCATCCACAGACTTTGTTGCGTAAATGCAGATATGCAACTCTACCCGGCATGAGACAACTTCGGTCGGCATTAGGGCCCGGCACTAAAATGCCGGTCTACCCGGAGAAAGTCACTCCGTGACTGGGATCTTTCTGAACCTGTAGGGGCGCTGCTTGCCGCGCCCTCTTACTCGCCGCGCTCTCTTTGCCAGCCCCACCGCCCTCTTTGCCAGCCCCCCGCCCTTTAAACTGTCCCGCTCGCCTCTTCAGTGTCGGAGACACTTTCTCTGGGTAGACCGGCATTTTAATGCCGGGTCTTGTTGCCGACCACAAAGCCGGTTCCATGCTAGGTAGGATCCGCCCAAAATTATGCAACAAAGCCGATTTAATCTAAGTCCACCTGAATTGGTTGCCAGCTCACGCGCAGATGGTTGGTGATGCAGAACTGGTGGAACCGCTGTGAGGCTATCGGGTAGTGAGCCTGGGCTTGCCCTATCGGTTCATGCGTCCGGGCAAGGTCGAATGGTTCAATAACGGCCAGTGACCGAGCTGAGTAGTGCAGTTCGGCGGGAAAATACAATGCCTCCGGCACGGATAAACCTTCACGCGGCAGACACATTTGCCCTGGATTACCCACATATAGTTCGCTATCGTTGTCAATCAGCACATTGCGGTCCGAGAGCGGTGGCATCCGAAACTCCGTTGTCATCTCCCACAGCGGCTCCGGCACCCGAAAGGAGGGCTTTTCCAGGCGGGCTTCCAGGAACACCAAGTTCAGAAGCCCCGCCTCCTCCATCATAAGGCGCAGGTCGTCAGTAACGATGATATTGCCGTCCTCGGCGTAGGTCATGCGATCCGCCGCGATGGCGCGGGCACAGTCGTGCGCGAGGATGAGGATGCCGTTTTTGCGTCTCAAAGCTCCTGCCGATGTCTTCGGCCTCGGCATCAAATAAGACATCTGATCCAAATCCCGGTTGCTGTATTCTCGCGTGATCTGCACGTCGTAGTACTTTTGACTGGGGTCGAACAGCTCGGCACTGTTACTGATTTTATAGCCGTGTTCTTCCATGATCCGCATGACGGCTATGGTGCGTGAGTCCTCTTTGGGCAGTTTCGATCCAAAGTGACGTGGGCTGAGTTGCCCTTCGGGGTAAACGGCTGAGATCTCCTCAAAGAGTCCTTGGCCGACTTCGGCGGCACGGATGGACCCTATGTAGTAAATTGTGTGCATTTTCGAAAACCTCAGTTAGGGTAGTTCGTCGGCGGCGGCACAGCTAGGCAAATGTACCCTCGAGCAGCCATCGACAAGCCCCGGCACCTCTCAGGTGCTGGGGCTTTTTCATCCCGATCGCCTACCCCGTGATCTTCACCACAAGGCACGTCAGATGCGCCGTAATCGGCTCGGCGGCGAACTCGCGCACGGCGGTGTGGACGCGTGTGATCAGCTCCTCCGGCGACAAGTCTCCAGCCTTCTGGACCAGGGCAGAGAGTCGGTCCGGGCCGAAAGCTTCTCCGTCGGCATTCAGGGACTCCGTGATGCCGTCGGAATGGAAGAGGAACTGATCGCCGGGAGCGAACGTCAGGGACAGTTGGCGGAAGGCCTCCAGTTGGCCGATCCCCAGGGGCATGTTGTCACCGCGCAGCATTTTGCACTTCCCGGTCTTTTTCT
>JAYVVR010000114.1:0-6086 GCA_043786835.1 Armatimonadota bacterium
CATCTGACCCATGCCGCCCGCGCCCGGCAGATGGATAACTTGGCGCTGGTTTTCCAGTTGTTGCGGATCAGCAGTTTCGTGCTGATTACAGCTTTGCTCGTTTGCTGCGCGAAAGCCGAAGGGGTCGGCTACTGGCTGCTCGGCACGGCGATTGTTTTTGCCGCCGGTATCCCGTTCGTCACTGTTCAGGTTTACGGCCTGACCCAGCAGACCGCTGGCAGTGTCAGCCAAGCCGCCGTGAAAGATTTCCAGGGACTGGCCTGGCTGTTCGGCACACCGGGCGTCATCTGGACCGTTGTGGACATTGTCCGGCGTCTCCTGTCTGCTGCCGATATCGCCGCCGTCCAGCGGGCCAATGCGAAGTATGGTCACGGGGTCAAGAAGCAGCCCGTCAGCACCCAGCGTCAGGTCTTTTTAGGCCGCTGCTGGGAAGGCCCGTTCTGCAAGGACGGCATCCGGCAGAAGTGTCCGATCTTTATTGAAAAACGCGGCCCGTGCTGGCAGCGCAAAGAAGGCTGCATGTGCGAGGAGCGGATCGTGCTTCAAGCTATGATCGCGCCGGACTGGAAAGACCAGATGACCCGTGCGAACCAGGCTCTTGCGATGGGGACAGGAGCGCGGAAGGTGCTGTCGCCGGAAGCCAAACGCGAGCGCTGCCGAAGCTGTATTATCTATAATGAGCACCAGCGCCAGAAGCACAAAGCACTGACAGTCTTCACGCTTGTCGCCGTGCCGGGTATCTTGATTTACAACTTTGCCGGCTTGCAGCATCTGGTCAACCAGTTCCTATCCCTGGCCGATGCCGCCGCCCAGCGCTTTGCGTTCACAGCGAACCCGGCGGGGATAGAATTTCTGCACAACAGCTCGTACAGCATCTTCGCCTGGGTGATGATCTTCGTCTTCGCCGTCGTCCTGCTGTCCCAGGCACTCAAGCTCGTTGAATATGTTTGCTTCACGCTGAAGATTTAGAACCTCACCAGACCGCCCCGCGTCCGCCCTCTCCTTCCAAAAGGAGAGGGTCGGCGAGGGACAGATACGAAGTAATGCCGAAGGAACAGACGGGGCGAGGCTCCCTGTATCACCTATGAACTTAGACCTGACCGAAAAAATCGTTGCCCTCTTGACCGAGCACCCCGTCTCCGAAATCACCGTCGAGACCGAAGGCTTTCGGGTGCATGTCGTCCGGCCGCTTGGAGCCGTGCAGCTGCCTACACAGGCTGCCGAAGTGCCCGAAGAACCCTCCGAGACGCCGGCGGCAGACGTGCTTCCTGAGTTCCTTTCACTCTCTTCACCGATGGTCGGCGTCTTCTACCATCTCACCCCGCCGCTGACATTTGCTGCCGAGATCATGCCGGGGCAGATTGTCGGCGCAATCGAGTCCATGAAACTGATGAATGAGGTCACTGCCGAGCGCGGCGGACGCATCACAGACATTTTGATTGAAGACGGCGCTCCGGTCGAATATGGCCAGACACTGTTCCGGCTAGCGGCTCTTTAGAGAAATCAAGAGGCTGAATTATGCAAACTACAGCGCATCGCAGCGCGAAATGCCGGCGCGGCCAATGGTCACTCATCGGCATACTCGTTTCGCTGACGATTATTATGATCCTGTCGGCGTGGTATTACAGCAAGATCTTAAAACCCCAGGCTGGGTCCCACAATGGCCGGCCTGCTGCCGAGCAGAAAGCTTACGGCTCGGTGTGCAGCGAGTATCAGTCGCAGATCAGCCAGGCCGTGCAGATGTATAAAGGTGATCACAACGACCACAACCCGCAGAGCTTCGAAGAGCTGAAGCAGTACGGCGCGACAAACGACATCGTCAAGGCCGAAGGGTGCCAGTTCCAGCTTGACGCCTCGACGGGCAACGTCACCGATATCGGGCGCGGGCAGGCCGCGCCGGGTGCCCCGCCGGTCGTCGTCAACAGCGCCCAGCCCGCCCCGGCGACAACCGCCCCAGGCCCATACTGGCAGGGGGGTGCGCCGGCAGCCCAGCCCGGTGCAGCGCCGCCCGCGTCCACAGTCGGCCCCGGCGGGATCAAGCTCCCGCCGAGCTCGGGGTCTGTCCCTGCGGATGGCGGCGGGGGCGGGGAATAATTACGGAAGAGCCGCCACGAGTTGAAACCCGAGGCTCCGAAAAACAGCGTCGCGGCGACGCGGGAACAGACACTCCGGACTCTTGTGTCGCCGCGACACTGGTTTAATCCGAGCCTCGGGTTTCAACCCGTGACCTATTCCGCGTTTTGCCCCCCGACACTTTGTATCGCCATTATGTTCAAAAAAATTCTTATCGCCAATCGCGGCGACATTGCAGTCCGGGTCATTCGGGCCGCCCGTGAGCTGAAAATCTCGACGGTTGCCGTTTACTCTCAGGCCGATGCCGACTCGCTTCATGTCCGGCTGGCCGACGAAGCGGTCTGCATTGGGCCGCCGGAGCGCAAAGGCTCGTACCTTAACGCCCCGAATATTTTAAGCGCCGCCGTCATCACCGGCTGCGATGCGGTCCATCCTGGTATTGGGTTCCTCGCGGAAGTTGCGTCGTTTGCCGAGATGTGCGCCGCCATCGGCCTGAAATATATCGGTCCGCCGGTGCGGGCGATTGAGATGATGGGCGACAAGATTGAAGCCCGCGCGACAATGGAAAAAGCCGGTGTCCCGATTGTCCCCGGCACGAATACTGCCCTGCGCGACCCGCTCGAAGCCGCGAAAGTCGCCGCGAAAATCGGCTTCCCGGTAATGATTAAAGCGGCAGGCGGAGGCGGCGGGCGCGGTATTCGGGTGGTTCAGAACGAGGAAGAGTTTCCGAAGATTCTCAAGACTGCGCAGGTCGAAGCCGAGTCAAGCTTCGGCAACGCCGACGTTTATATTGAAAAGTTTATCGAGCATTTCCGGCACATCGAAGTGCAGATTTTGGCCGACGAACATGGGAACGTCCTGCATCTCGGCGAGCGCGATTGTTCGCTCCAGACCCAGCGCTACCAGAAGATGGTCGAAGAAGCGCCTGCCCCCAATCTCGACTCTCATATCCGCAAGCGCATCTGTGACGCTGCCGTCAAAGCCGCCAAAGCCGCCAATTATACCAATGCCGGGACAGTGGAGTTTATCGCCGCCCCCGATGGCAATTTCTACTTTATGGAAATGAACACGCGGCTCCAGATTGAGCATCCCATCACCGAAATGGTTACGGGGCTAGACCTCGTTAAATGGCAGATCAAAGTCGCGGCAGGCGAAAAACTGCCGTTCCATCAGCGCGACATCCACTGGCACGGCCATGCGATTGAAGTCCGTTTGACCGCCCGTGACCCCGCCCGTGACTTCGCCCCGAGCGCAGGCAGGATTACCAGCCTGCGCCTCCCCGGCGGTCTCGGCGTCCGCATCGACACCCATGTTTATGCCGGCTACGAAGTCCCGCCGTATTACGATTCGATGATCGCCAAGATCATTGTCTGGGACGACACCCGCGACGCCGCGATTAACCGAATGCAGCGGGCCTTGGATGAAGTCGAGATCGGTGGCGTCAAGACCGATTTGGAGTACCACAAGAAGATACTCGCAAACGCCGCGTTCCGCAAAGGCGACCTCAATACCAAGTTTTTGGCGACCCATGTGACTGAGTAGGGGCGTTCACAGGGCCGCTCTAAAACAAGCATAATTGGAGGCGCAAAATGCGATGGCCGATGCTGGGCGGGGTTTTTGCCGGAATATGTTTGTTGCTGATCGCATGGCAAGCCCATGATTGGTATCACGACGATAGCCTCACCCTGGAACATGCTTGGGGAGATGAAGACGTTCCTGTTGCACTTTCGTTTTTCGCCGGTATGCTTGGAATCGCTTTGTCTTTAGTAGACATTAAGAAAGCTGTTCGCAAGAAAAGTCTCGTAAGAATTGCTTGGACGGGTTTGGTCGTCAATATTCTCTTGTATCCCTTGACCGCAAGCGTCTATCACTTGGCGGCAGGAGTCAACAGTGAATGGCTGAACCAAATTAATAGTCATCCTCATGCAGCGATCCTTTCGCAATGGAAAGATAAAGAGCAAGATGCACAGAGGGTTGATGTCGTCGGCATTGAGTCTCCGCAACTTTCACTCAACAGCAGACCGGCATTTCCAGTGCCAGTGTCCAAAACCATGTCATACAAGAATCTTGTCATAAATGACACGGCTACACAGCGAAGACGCTAAAAAGTACCGCTTCGCGGCACTCAGAACAAACCATGCCGTAATCTTTTCTGAACCCCGCGAAGCGGGTGTTTGATGGCGTCCGCGCCGTATAGCCGTGCAATTTCTTGCATGGTACGCTTGCTATCTTTCTTGCAATCTTTCTTTCACTGCCCGAAAGGACACCGACATGACAAAGCAACTGGGCTTTCTCTCTTTGCTCCTCGTCATTCTGCTGACCGCAGCGACGCCGCCGACGCGGGCGTGGACTCCCAAAACCGGACCGCTGGATACGCCCTATGCCGCGCAGGTCAGCACGACCCAGCCCTGGCCGGAGTATCCCCGGCCCCAACTGGTCCGCGCCGACTGGCTCAATCTCAACGGCATCTGGCAGTACCAAAGCGGGGCGGCGGGCGACCCGCTTCCTACCGGTAAGACCCTGACAAGCGAAATCCGTGTGCCGTTTGCGGTCGAGTCGGCGCTGTCCGGGGTCATGGAACACCACGACCGGCTCTGGTATCGGCGCGAGTTCACCGTGCCGGCGGCCTGGAAGGGTCAGCGGGTCCTGCTACACTTCGACGCGGTCGATTATGAAGCCGAAGTGTTCGTCAACGGCAAAAGCGTCGGCGTCCATACCGGCGGCTACGAAGCGTTTGCCGACGATGTCACCGATTTTCTCAAAGGCAGCGGCCCGCAGGAGCTGATCGTGCGGGTCTACGACCCGACCGACCTCGGCGGGCAGCCACGCGGCAAGCAGTCCATCCATCCCGGCGGCATCATGTACACACCGACCTCAGGCATCTGGCAGACTGTCTGGATGGAGCCGGTCTCCCGCACCGCTGCCGTTCAGGACATCAAAGTCGTCCCCGATGTAGACAAAAGCCGCGTTTTGCTCACGGTCACGACACTCGCGCCCGCGCCGGGTGCGAAAGTCACCGTTAAAGTTCTGGCGGCCGGCGTGGTCGTCAAGACCGTCACTGCCAACCCTAACATGCCCCTCAGCATTGCTCTTGCGAAGCCCCGGCTCTGGTCCCCGGACAGCCCGTTCCTATACGACCTCGATGTCACCCTGACCCAAAACAAAACCGTCACCGACCATGTCCGCAGCTACTTCGGGATGCGGAAAATCTCGCTCGGCAAAGTCGGCGGCATCACCAAAATGCTGCTGAACAACAAATTCGTCTTCGAGATTGGCCCGCTCGACCAGGGCTTCTGGCCCGATGGCATTTATACGCCCCCCACCGAAGAGGCGATGAAGGGCGACCTGCAAGCCATGAAGACCCTGGGGTTCAACATGGTTCGCAAGCATATCAAAGTCGAGTCGCAGCGCTGGTACTACTGGGCCGACAAGTTTGGCCTGCTGGTCTGGCAGGACATGCCCTCGGCTAACTCCTACACCGACCACCCGCAGCCCCTCGACCTTGCAGCGTTCGAAAAGCAGGAGCGCCAGATCATCCAATCTCACTGGAACCACCCGTCAATCATCATGTGGGTGATCTTCAACGAAAGCCAGGGGCGCCATGATACCCCCAGCCTGGTCGCGCTGGCAAAGACCCTGGACCCGTCGCGCCTTGCCGACCGGGACAGCGGCTCGGGCTACGAAAAGAACGATGGCGATGTCGGCGACGTGGACGATGTCCATTCTTACCCGCCGCCTAACATTGCCCCGCCCAGCCCGACCCAGGCCCTGGTCTGCGGCGAATACGGCGGCATCGGCCTGAACGTGCCGAACCATCTCTGGCATCTCGGCACCACTTACACCCAGGTCGACAGTCCGGCAGGATTGCAAGACCTGTATGCCGAGTTTTACGACAAAATCAAGTCTCTCCGCGACACGCAGGGCCTGAGCGCGGCGGTCTATACGCAGATCACCGATGTCGAAACCGAGCTGAACGGCCTGATGACCTACGACCGCCGGTTCAAATGCGACCC
>JAYVVR010000115.1:0-6079 GCA_043786835.1 Armatimonadota bacterium
TACTCCCAAACAGATCGTACCCGGTCAGCGTACCCTAAGAAACGCCTGGACACAAACCGGGTCCCACTGCGATCCTGCGCCGGCTTCGAGAATGGCACGTGCTTTGTCCGGGGCCATGCCCTTGCGGTAAGGCCGGTCCGTCGTCATCGCGGAATACGCGTCGGCGACCGCCATCAGCCGGGCGGGCAGGGGCGTTTCTTCCCCGACTAACCCGCCGGGATACCCGCCGCCGTCCCAGCGCTCGTGATGATGGCGGATGGCACCGAGCGTGCCTTCGAAGCCGGAAACCGCGCCGACAATCACCGCGCCCATCACCGGATGCTGCTTGATGGCCTCGAAATCGGTGTCGGAAAGCTGTCCGGGCTTCCGGAGAATGGCATCGGGAACCCCGATTTTGCCGACATCGTGGAGCAGCGCGGCGATCTCGATCGTCCGCAGGGTCTCCGCGTCAAGGCCGAGCGCACAGGCGATCCGCCGGCTGCCTTCCATTACCCCCTCCGAGTGCCGGCGGGTGTAGCGATCTTTGTTGTCCACTGCCGTCACCAGCGCGTCCAGCATCGTAAAACCGCCGACCGATTCGGCCAGCGAGCGGCGCACCGAAACCGCCGGACTTTCGGCATCGCCGCCGGACTTTGAGACCCGTAGCTTCGTGTCCGCAGCCTCCATCAGAGCCGTCCGCGTGGCGGCGTCACCAGGAAAACAGGCGATGCCGATCGAAAGCGTGAACGGGATCGAAGTCTCGTAGCCTGGCGGCCGGTAGCTGACTTCAGAGACCGCTTGGCGCAGCGCATCCGCCCGCCCTTGCGCGTCGGCAGCGGTGACGCCCGGCAGCAGCACGGCGAACTCATCGCCGCCGAACCGGGCCAGCACGTCGGCAGGCCCGCAGACCGACTGAAAAGCCGACGACAGCCGGCGCAGGACATCGTCGCCGGCGAGATGCCCGTAAGCGTCGTTAAAGAACTTGAAGTTGTCGAGATCTACCAGCAGCACGGCCCCGCCAGCTCTCGTGACCTGGGCAGCGTCCATGGCCTCTTTCAAACGCTTATGAAACGCCCGGTGGTTTAGAAGTCCGGTCAGCGGGTCGTGGTCTGCCCGCTCCAATGCATCCGCCAGCAGTTTCTCGGTTTGGACCAGCAGGGCTTCCCGCTCATGCTCCATTGCTTTCCGCTCGGAAATATCATGCAGGTAAATCGTATACTGGGTCTGCGCTTCGTTCCCAAGCGCAGTCGCGGTCAGCTCGGCGCAGAACTGTGTGCCGTCCCGCCGCTGCGCGAACATCTCGAGGCGGCGGTGGCAGGCCGGCCAGTCGCTGGACTGCAAGTAGAATAGCAGGCCGCTTTGGTAAGCAGTCTGCAGGAGTGGCGGCAAAATCAGATCCGTCACAATCTGCCCGACGGCTTCGTCGAGTGTGTAGCCGAAAAGCTGGGTGGCGGCCGGGTTCCAATCGGTCACACGGCCTTCGTGGTCAATCGAGATGATACAGTCAAGCGCCGAGTTCAATATGGCCGCTTTGTGGGCCTCGCTCCGGTAAAGCCGCTTCGACGCCTCGGTCTCGTCGGTGACATCGCGGGCAAGTGACGCGCAGCCGATAGGCCGGCCGACCTCATCGGTCAGCGGCGAGTTATACCAGTCGCACAAAATCCGCGTCCCGGATTTTGTACAGTTGTAATTGGTAGAGCGTACCCCCCCGCTGCCCAGGAGAACGCCGGCTCGGACTTCTTCTACATGAGCCTGTTCGTCTTCGGGAACAATCAGTGTCATGATGCTGCGGCCCAAAGCTTCTGCAGACATGTAGCCGAAAATCCGCTCGGCGGCGGGGTTCCAGCGGGTCACGGTCATATCCAGCGCAATCTCAATTGCGGCCAGCGGCATTTCCCGGACATGGGACGCGAATTTCTGCTCGGAGCGCTGCAGCGCTTCTTCAGTGCGGCAGCGCTCGGTGACATTCTGCGCGACTGCCATCAGCGCTTTTCGTCCGCCGTACCGGACGGCGTGCGACGACACTTCCACCCAGAGCGGGGCATGGTCTTTGGTTTCATGCCGCCAAAGGCTGCGTTTGCCCTGCCCGGACTTGTGGGCCGTGGCTGTGAGATGTGCCTGAACAGAAGCGCGTTCTTCCGGGGGGCGGATGTCAAGGACAGTGAGCGCGAGAAATTCGGTGCGGCTGTAGCCATAAAGTGTCAGCGCGGCCTGATTGACATCTAAAAATTGGAAAGTCTCAGCATCGAAGATCCACATCGGGTGGGGGTTGCCGGCGAACATCTGCTGGTAGAGCAGAGTGCTTTCGGTGGCTGAGGCTCGGGTGCGCCGCAGCTCGATCTCGCTGACGGCGGCGGCGGCAAGGTCACGCAGGGTCTCTAACTGTTCCGGGGAAAAGACGCGCGGCACCCGGTCCAGCAGGCACAGGGTCCCGAGTATGATGCCATTCGGCAGAGCCAGCGGCGCGGCGGCGTAGAAGCGAGCACCGAACGGGCCGGTGGCCAGCAGCGTGTTCTGAAAACACGGATTAAGCTGTGTGTCTTCGACTACGAGAGCGTTTGGGGAAAGCAGCGCAGAAAGGCAGGGTGAATCGTCCAGGCTGATCTCCGCCGGCAGCAAGCCTTGGGCGGGACCGCCGACCGACTTGAACCAGAGCCGGTGCTTGTCCGCAAAGCTGATAGCCGCAATTGGGACACCAAAGAGGCGAGCGGCCAGCGCTGCGAGGCGGTCGAACCCGGCTTCGGGCGGCGTGTCAAGGAGCGCATAGCTTTGAAGACTTTCAAGCCGGCCTTGCTGCGCCCCATTGCTGATCGTTTGGCCGTCGCTATTTTCCGGGGGGGGCTGCGAGACAAGTGATGCGTTATTTTCCTGCATCCTGGTTTCCTGACTGCGTTTTCCGGGAGTTGAGCGTGGAAAACGCTTGAAATCTGCTCTTTTATTTCGGCAGACAGACGTAACTTCCGCAGGTAATGTTTCGTGGGTCTTTCTTGAAACACGCTGAGCATTGTATCTTACCACACTTTTCACCACACGGCAAATATAGGCTAAGAAATGGAAGTTTATAATCTTTTAGGGGTCTGCTTCCTCTAGTTTGCCATGCCGAACGCCAAAGATAGAAGAGAGAACGAAAGCCCTTATGAAAAACCTGCCGAAAGCTGCCATTGCCTACTTAATCTTGATTGACCTGCTGGGAGTCGCCGCCGTGCTGGCCGGGTGTATTCTTTCGCCCCATGCCGTGGGCAGTCTCTGGGAGCTGGCGGCGTACCTTGTCGCAGCGGCCCTTGCCGGCGGCACCAAAATTCGTTTGATCCAGCGCCGCAGCGCGGATGACCATGTGTCCATGTCGCTGGGGTATGTGCTGACTTTTGCGGCCATACTTCGTTTCGGGCCTGTCGGCGCGCTGGTCGTCGGTGCCGTGAGCTGCCTGTCAGGCTGCCTGTACCCGAAGAAGATGCCGCTTTATCAGATTTTCTTCAATGTTGCGATTACCATACTGGCGACGATTGCCGCGAGCTGGGTCTTTTTAGCGCTGAACGCCGGCTCGCTTCTCCTGCGAAGCCCCGGCAGCTATCCCGGCATTGCGGCGGCAAGCGTGATCTCCTTTGTGGTCAATACCGGCGGCGTCGCGGCAATCATGGGTCTGTGTACTCATCAGAACCCGGTGAAGGTCTGGCGGGAAACGTTTCTGTGGACGGGGCCGTCGTACTTTGCTGGGGCATGTGTTTCCACTCTGGCTTTGGTTCTCCTGAGCAGCCACTCGGGTTACATTCTCATTTTGCTGTCGCCGCTTGGCTGGGTGCTGTATCAGAACTTTGCGACGACGACCGCGCGTACCGAAGAAAAGCAGCAGCATATCGAAGAGCTTCAGCTCTCTCAGGAGCATCTTGCCAATCTCTATCTCGCGACCATCAAGAGTCTTGCGCTGGCGATTGATGCCAAAGACCAGTACACGCACCAGCACATCCTGCGGGTGCAGCGCTACGCGGTTGCGGCGGCGAAGCATCTGGGCCTCGGCGGCAATGAGCTTGAAGCAATCAATACCGGCGCTCTCCTGCACGACATCGGCAAGCTGGGCGTCCCCGAGTATGTTCTTTTGAAGCCCGGACGCCTGACCGATGAAGAGTTCGCAAAAATCAAGCAGCACCCGGAAATCGGCGCGGCGATTTTAGACCCTGTCGAGTTCCCCTGGCCGGTCCTGCCGGTCGTGCGCTCCCACCACGAAAAATGGGATGGGACAGGCTACCCGGACGGCCTCGCGGGCGAGGACATCCCGCGCACCGCGCGTATTCTCGCCGTCGCCGACGTTTACGATGCCCTGACCTCGTCGCGTTCCTACCGCAACGCCTGGACCCATGAGCGGGCCTGCGAAGTGATTAAAAAAGACCGCGGTACCCATTTTGACCCGGTCATCGCCGACGCGTTCTTAGAGGTCATCACCAGTGTCGTCGAGGAAATGGCGCGAGAAGGCGAGGGGCCGCTGTTTGTCGCCGCACCGGCCGCTGTTGCCGTCGTTTCCCCCTCGGACCAGGCCGCAAAAGCGATCCATCGGGCATCATCGGAGCTGTGGGCGTTGTACGAAGTGGTTCAAACCCTGTCGTCGAGCGTTGGTCTGGAAGAAACACTGGAAATCTTGGGCCGCAAGCTCGAAGCCCTGCTGCCCGGCACCACAGCCCTGTTTCTGCTGCGCCCAACCGAGGGCTGCGGGGTGGGGGACGAAGACATGGTCGTTCGTTCGGCAGTCGGCATCAACCATGAGTTCTTCGCCGGGGCCAAAACGCTTGGAAAGACATCGACGAGTGTCGCCCACACCCGTATAACGTACCTAGGGGGCTACGATCCCGACGATCTCCTGCTGATTTCATCCCAGACAACCCAGTGGGTGCCGCTCCTGACCGCCTTGATTGTGCCGATTTCTCACCAGGGCGAAGTGCTTGGCACGATCAATCTGTACCATCCCAGCGCTAACGCTTTCAGTCCCCACGACCGGCAGCTTTTAGAGACCATTGCTGACCGGGCGGCGGCTGCCCTTTATAACGGCCTGTTATTCGACCGCACCCGCTCACACGCGTTCACGGACCCGCTGACCGGCCTGTATAACATTCGCCATATCACTCAGCATGTGGAGGACCGCTGCCGGGAGGCTGCGCCGTTTGCCGTCCTGTGCCTTGATCTCGACAGCTTCAAACCGATCAACGACAACTTCGGCCACCAGAAAGGGGATCAGGTCCTGCGCGATCTTTCCGCGCTGTTTTTGGCCGCTTTGCGTCCCGGCGACGTTGCCGCCCGCTACGGCGGCGACGAGTTTTTGATTTATCTGGAAGGCGCGGCTGCCGAGGACGCCGAGCGGCTTGCGGACCGCCTGCAGTCCGCCGTCGAGAGCTACGATCCGGGGCTGATCCACCCGCGCCTCGGCGCTCTGCATCTCGGCGTGTCTATTGGCTATGGCTGTTTCCCTGGCGACGGCACCGATTTCACCGCGCTGATTGCCGACGCCGATGCCCATATGTACCGCGAGAAGACCGAGCGCAAGCTAGGCAGTCTCGCCGGCGACACCCGCCCCTCGTCCGCTCTTTACGCCCAGGACTTGCACTCACTCGGCGCAGAGTTCCCCTTCTCCCGCGCCGCCTAACTGCCGCTTTTCTCCTAACCCCGTAGGGGCAGACCCGCGTGTCTGCCCTCTTTTCCCGTATCTGCCCTCTTTCCCCATGTCTGCTCGAAGATCTAATCTTTTCTTAACACAAATCCCGCAAAAGTATGCTATGATAGCAATACCTCCCGGCCCACTGTACGCTGGTCCGCCCCGAGGCATCGTGCCCGTTTTGCTTTTCAGAGAACTGCTTTTCAGAGAACTGCTTTTCAGAAAGTAGGAACCACATGCCCGTCCTCACTTTGCCAAAGCCTTCTCGGCTCAGCCTTAGATTCTTAATCGCTCTTTTCTTTACTTTGTTCACCTTCCGCGTTCAGGCCGCGCCTCAGCCCATCGCCATCGCGGTCGGCGGCAGCAACTTGAGCCAGCGTCTTTGGAACAACCCCGACGCCAGCCTCAGCCTCTGGAAACTCGCCCCTGACGGTCAGCTTTCTCTCTGGCATGACACTGCCG
>JAYVVR010000116.1:0-2078 GCA_043786835.1 Armatimonadota bacterium
TCGGCGTACTACCAGCAGTTTGACGTATTCGCTCTGACCTCCTGGGAAGAAACGGCGTCGCTGGCGCTCCTCGAGAACATGCTGCTGGAACGGGCTGTCGTCTGCTTTGCCGGCACGGGCGGCCCGAGGGAGTTTGCCGGAGAGGCCGGGGTGGTCGTCGAACACTTCTCGCCGACCGACATGGCCCAGGCGATTGTTTCTCTCTGCCGCGACCCTGAGCGCCGGGCCGCGCTTGGCGCCGCGGCCCGGCGGCGGGTTTTGGACAACTTCACCGCAGATATTCAGGCCCCGCACATTCTCGCCGAAATCAGGCGTCTGACTGTGCTCTAACGGAAGCGCTGCAACAGGAACTTGCCGAGCATTCGCACCCGCATTTGCGGCGAAAGCCGGGCCGCACCGGTAAGCGGGGAGCGGGCGTAGCGCAGCCAGCGGGCCAGGGGATTGCCTGTCGTCTGGTAACACGTAACAAGCCAGCGCTCGTGAAGCATGGCGGCGAAGGCGTCGTCGTCGTAGTAGGCTGTGCGGCGGTTGGCTTCGGCGAGACGCAGGAGCCAGGCTTCGGCTTCCGCGCGGCGGTTGCCGTCGGGGCGGCGCAGGTAGGCATGCATGGCGAGATCGGCAGCGGTCGGCTCGATGCCGAGAAACGGCAGGGTTGTCCGGTCAATCCGGGCATAGACTTCGCGCTGGGCGTCCGCGTCCGCCCCAAAAAACGCGCTGCCCCCGGACACCCGGTAGCGAAACAACGTTTCGGGAATGTTCGCCAGGGGGAACAGGCGGGCGGCTCGCTGCCACAGCTCGTAGTCCTCGAAGTGGCCGAGCGGCTGGTAGCGCAGGCTGTGTGCGTCTAAAAATGTCCGGCGCATCAGCACGGCAGGATGAACCAGCGCCGAGTCGAACAGCAGCTTAGCCCGAATTGTCTCCGCATCGGCTGGGTGCGGGATTTTGAACCGGGCGTCGCCGAATGCTTCGGCCCAGACCCCGACAATGCCGATTTGAGGGTTCGCGTCCAAGAACGCAACCTGCCGTGCGAACCGTTCCGGGAGACTGATATCATCGGCATCCATGCGGGCGATATATTCCCCGTTCCCACGCGCTAAACCGGCATTCAGCGTCGCCGTCAATCCGAGATTGCGCGGATTTTGGACAACTCGCAGGCGCGGGTCGGTGTACGAATTGAGAATTGCGGCGCTGCTGTCGGCTGAGCCGTCGTCAATAGCTAAGAACTCGAAATCGGTAAACGTCTGGCAAAGAATGCTGTCAACAGCTTCGCGCAAATATCGCTCGGCGTTATAAACCGGCATCAAGACCGTGACTTTTGGCGGCGTCATTCCGCGAGGCCCATTTGTTGGAATGCTGTCTGAAAGCGTTTCTGCCAGGTGTGGTCGCGCAGGCAGCGGATGCGTCCGGCGCGGGCAATTTCTTCGCGCTCCGCACCATGGACGAGAAAATACTTGATTTTGGCAATCAAATCATCGGGGCCATTGTAGCAGGCGATTTCGGTGCCGATCTCGTAAAACTCTTCCAGCTCTTCCATATACTCGACCAGGTAAAAGCCGCCACTCATCGGCACTTCGAAGTCCCGCAGCCGCACCTGCACAATGCGTTTCTCGCCGAGATGGGTCTCGCCGCAGGTGGAAAAGCCGAGATTGATTTTGGCCTGACTATACATCTGGACTAGCGCTGCATCGGACAGCGGCGCACCGAGAATTGCCGCCGGCAGTGAGACAGGGGCCACGCCGCCGCCTCGAAGCAGGTGCCGGCCCCAGCGTGCGGCTTGGCGCAGGGGAGAAGCCGGCCCTAAGCGCTGCCAGCCGGGACCCCAAACACGCACGTCAATCCCGCCGTCTAAAAGCGCCCGAACATAGGCAGGGCGCTCGCCGTAAGCCTGCCCAACAAATACGGCTTCGTAGGATTTCGGGAGATCGAATGGCCGGTAAATATCCGGGTTCGCCGCTTCCTGGCAGTAGAGGGGATGTGCGCCCATCGCTTCGTAATCCGGGAGCCGAAACTTTTCCGGCACCAAACACCAATCGTAACGGGGGGAGATTTCGCGCACCAGATGGAGCTGATATGAGCCG
>JAYVVR010000117.1:0-2077 GCA_043786835.1 Armatimonadota bacterium
TCTCTCATGTGTTCTCCTATTGAATTCTTATCTTAGAATGCAGGTGTTCCCGCCTTGACCGGCACGAACACGAAATCGCCTTCGGAATACCGATTATCAAAGGTAGTATACTCCGACTCCGTCGGCGTCTTCAAGGTTTCTTCGTACACCCCGCGCGCCGTGGTGACTTTGTTCTGCCTTCGGCCCTGTTCCAGCGCATCCAGTAGTTTCTCCATGAACGGCGAATGACCGCCGGGAGCGCCGTCGGGGACCGGCACATCCCTACCGGAACTGAGAAAGACGCGTGATTTGTCTTTCATCAGCCGCGCCGCCAGCCGCAGCGTGTCCGGAGACGGGTCTGAGAATGCTGGCGAAACCATCAAGTCTGCCAGTGTCAGGCGCGGGCCGACGGGCAAACTCTCCGCTGAGGCTTGGGCAAAGTTGCCGCCGTAGCAGACATCCAACGCCAGCAGTATGTGCGGACAGGGAGAATTGAGGAGGCTGCTCTTGAGATCGGCGTACTGAAAATAGCTCTTATAGCGCTTATCCTCTTTTTTGGAGTCGCGCGCGACGATGTAGCTTACTCCCATGCCTTTTGTGCCATGCCCAGCAAAGAAGATAAACAATTGGTCATTGAAGGTGTAAGACCGATTGCGGTAGTGCTCCATGTTATCAATGATGTCGTCCTGGGTCGGGTTCTGGACAATCTCCACTTGAAACCCGTACTGCGATCGCAGCTCATTCGCAAGCGCTTGAGCATCGTGGATCGGGTTAGGAAGCCCGTTCCATTCGTCGTAATGGTCAGTGGCGAAGATCAATGCATAGTTTTTGCCTGGCTGCGAAGACTTTTCTTCGACGGTAGCGGGCGGTTTGTTTACTATCCCCGTTTGCCGCATCGGCTCGCTTGCCGGCGATACGGGTGTGATACTGGGGAGCGGCGCGATAGTAAAGTCATCGCCCCAAGCGTAGCCGTGGAACAACTGAATGCCATCGCTGAGTTTGATCATGGGAACAGGCAAATACGCTGCCATTTCGCGCGCTGTGATGCCTGCGAAATGCTTGCTGAGGACCGCTTGCCCCGCCAGCCCTTGCAGCAGGGAGTAGGTGAGAACACCATGTTTCAGATCCGACGTTTCTAAAGCGTCGCCTTCGGAAGTCATCAGAACCACGCTTTTCTCAGTTAACTTTTGTTCCTCTGAGGATTGAATGCTTTGGTCTACCAAAGTGTCAAGTTTGTCGCCTGCGTGGCAGGTATCCAGCACAATTAATTGCTTTTTGACCTGGATTTTCGCGCATTCGGCTTTGAGAAATGAAGCAGGAATGGCGAACTTCATCAGTGACTGCTGCCTTACTGCCGGACTTACCGCCGAGCAATTGCTGGTCAGCAGACAAAACTCGCCTGCCGTACTTTTTGTGTCCTCTACGGTCCCATCAAGCCCCGCGTAATAGAAGATAAAGAGATCGTCGGCAGTGGCGCGCGCGGCGACATGGTCGAATGCCTTCTGCAAAGCGTCCCGTGTGAAATTTTCATCCAGCAAAAGCTGAACGTCGGTGGAAACGCCGGCGGATTTCCAGCCTTTCTGAATCGCCTCAGTGAAGCCTCTGGCATCCGCCACGCCATACTGTTGATTACTGATTGCCGGGTAATGGTTGACGCCGACCGCAATGACGTAAACCGCGCCTGGATAGCGATCCGGTCGTATGTTTCTAACCCCGGCCTGGCAGACAGACGCCCCGAACATCAAGAACACGCCGATCAGGGTCGGTAGAAGAAAGAGGCTTCGCGTCAGTTTCATGAAAGTTTCTCCCTGAGAGGAGGAGGCAGCAAAAGCCAATGTCTGCCGCCTGCTGTCACTCTGAGCCGCGACGGTTAGGGCGTGGCCGCCGCACCTGGAGCGGGCAGCACGGCGAAGGGGTAATCCACCGCCGTCCAGCTTCCAGGATCAACGGAGGTGGGTTTCCTCGTATCGCGCGTCATTCCGGCGTCCACCGCCGGCGACAGGAGATCGTCAAAAGGCCCGTTCCCGCCACGGTCCTGCGGGCCACGGGTTTCCAAGACTTTGAAGCTGACATAGTCTTTGGTGGCGATGGCTTTGTA
>JAYVVR010000118.1:0-2071 GCA_043786835.1 Armatimonadota bacterium
GAGAGGGAAGGCGAACGGAGATAGGGAAGGCGAACAGAGACAGGAAAGGCGAACACAAGGTTCGCCCCTACGGGTGCAGAGGACAAGGGCCGGCATGTAGGGCGCGAACCTTGTGTTCGCCCGTCCTGTCCGTGGTCGCCCTCACCTACCCCGCCACTCGCAGGCGGGCGTCCGGCTCGATTTCCATGCCGAGGCCGGCGCGGCGGGCGCGTTTGTTACGGTACATCTGGTGGTCGGCGATCTCGACCAGATCGGTTTCCGACTGCGAGTCTTGCGGATACAGCGCGAGGCCGATGCTTGCTCCGGCAGCAGTCGCGGCAAATTCAGGCCGGGCAGCCAGCTCGTCTTCAATCCCCCGCTGAAGCCGGGCGAGCACGGCTTCAGCCTGCAGGCGGTCGAGACCTTCCAGGGCCAGCAGGAACTCATCGCCCGAGCGGCGTCCGACAATGTCGCCTTTGCGAGCATGGAGACGGCAGGCTTCGCCGACGACGCGCAGGAGGTCGTCGCCCGCCGCGTGGCCGAACTTGTCGTTGACCCGCTTCAGACCGTCCACGTCGAGAAACAGCAGCGCGAACGGCTGCTGTTTTTGAATGTGCTTATGCAGGTAATGACTCGTCTTGCGCCAGCTTGCCAGCCCGGTCAGCGTGTCGGACTCGGCGGAGCGCGACGATTCCAGGTTCTCGAAATAGTTGTTCCCACTCATCAAAAGCGCTTCGTAAATCAGAAACGTCAGCGGCAGGGTCGCCCAGCCCCACTGGGTCCAGAAGAGCAGCATGACCAGGCCGCCTAAACTTTCCACATAATCGAAGAACGAAAACATCGGGTCCTTCATCGTCGTCTTGATCGGGACGTTGTTGCGCGTGTAGAGAATCAGCGCCATGTGGGGCCGATTGATCAGCTCGGTCGTGACAAACAAAATCGCGCAGACCGGCAGGAGGATCGCGGTCGGGTGGGCAAAAAAGGTCGCGCAGTCGGCGGCGGTGACCAGCGGCACCCCGCCAAGCCTGCCGTAGAGCCAGCCGCCGATCCAGTAGAGCGCGGGCAGGTAGAAGAAATTCGCCAGGGGTGGCAGGAAGTTCGTGCGGTAAATACGCCACTGGACCGGCACCATGACCGCGCTTGACAAAAGACTGACAGTCAGCACAGTCACCGGGCCGCCATGCAGCAGGGCGATGAGAATCAGCGCGTCGCCGGATGCCTGGTGCAGAGTTGGCCTGCCATCCGCCGCCCGCTGCATCACGACTGCGTGCAGGTTCAGGAGTGCGATCAGGCCACTCAGCAGAACGGTCTCCGGCCAGGGGATCGCGCCGAAGTGGCGTGTGAGTACGGTGACGCAGATAGAGAAGCCGCCGAGCAGCGCACCCCAGCGCAGCAGCAAATAAGCTTGGTTTTTTGTGAGCAACGACGGCATTTGCTCTTGATTATCGGCAGATGAGCAAAAAGTTTACAGGAGGAATATGCCTGCGGAACTCCGGCACGTTTAGCAGTGAAGCGTTGAAGCACAAACGGCATAATCTTAATTATCGAATTCAGATCCTTTGCACTCGATAAACGCAAACCGTGCGAAAGCACGGGACGCAAAGCTACGGGCCTTCCTCCTAAACAGAAATGGCCGCCGAGCTGCCGAACTGCGGCGATTACGAAGGAAACAAAGAAATGCAAACGAATTACAACACATCCAACGGCAAGCACTCACCCAACGGTGAACATTCACCCAACGGCAAGCACACAAAGATTGTCGTCATCGTCAGCGCCGCCGCGACGATTCTTGGCGCGGCCCTCGCCGCCCACGCCGCTCCTCTCACCAGCAAGGCCGACACCAAAGTCGGACAAATGCTGTCCGCAAAGTCCGCCCACGGCTCCTGCGCCGTCATCGCTAAGATTGACGGCGAGCTGACGCCCGCACAGACGGCCCAGCTTTCCTCGCTCGGCGCGGACATCACGCGTCATTTGGGCTTTATTCACTCGGTTGCACTCACGCTGCCGACCCGGAACCTCGCAAAACTCGCCGCGCTGCCGTTCGTCTCGCACTTGTCGTATGACGGCGAAGTCAAAAAGTGCGACGAGTTCA
>JAYVVR010000119.1:0-2069 GCA_043786835.1 Armatimonadota bacterium
ACGCCAGCCAGCGCCTAGTTTCCTGCTTTTGGGGGCAGACACAAAAAAGACCTGCCTTTCGGCAGGTCTTTTCCCCAATGCGTTCTCAGTCGCGGTCGCGGTTCTGGTTGTCTTCGTTCTGATGCTTCTTATACCAACCCTTGCCGTGATGCTGCTTATGTCCGTTACTGAAGTTCTGTCGATCGTTGCTGCGGTTGTCATCCCATCCGCGATTGTCAGTATTGTAGCTGCCGTTGTCGCCATTCCGGCTGTTGCCGTCGCGATTATAACCATCGCGGCTGTAGCCGTCGCGATTATAGCCGTCGCGATTATAGCCGTCGCGGTTGTAGCCGTCGCGATTGTAGCCGTCGCGATTATAGCCATTGTTATAATCATTATAGCGGTTGTCACCGTTGTTGTTATAATGGTAATAACGGCTGTTGTTTTGAGACTGGTTCTTGCGGTCTTTCTCATACTGACTGCCAGCCAATCCTGCACCCGCAGCACCAATAATCGTTGCAGCGTTGTTGTGGTTCAGAACGCCGTAGAGTGCAACTGCCGCGCCGCCGAGGGCAAGATTCCGCATGTTGTTCTTGTCGCTTTGCTGGTCCGCCAGCACGGGCGCGACGGACGCTCCAGCAAGGGCGGCGAGCAGTCCGAATGTGGTCAATTTGGTTATCATTGTCATAGTGGTAACAGCCTTTCTTAAAACTTAATCCTGGCTTTTTTGGCTTTTTCTGTCTCTATGACGGAGAGGAATTGAGATTTGTTCCAAAAAGATCTACCGGGTCTGTGTGACGGCTTCCAGACCGCGCGGGCTGTCGGGGTCAAGGCCCTTCAACAGACACAGCCAGTAGGTGAACAACTGGCCAGCGACGGCGTAAACCAGCGGGCTGACCCATTCGGAAACCGCGCCGGGAATGCGAACGGCCGTCTCGCTGCCGGCGAGGAACGCAGCGTCGTGGGCGAAGCAAATGAGCGCCGGGTGCTGGGCACGGAGCTTTTCAGCCAGACGCGCCATTGGGGCGAACGCTCTGCCGTCGGGCGCGAATAAGAGGCACGGATAGCCCGACACGACCTGGGTAATCGCACCGTGCTGAAAGTTGGCCGCCGAATACGCCTGAGCAGACAGACCACAGGTTTGAGTGAGCTTCAAGGCAAGGTCGGACGCGGTGGCGTGGTTGTAGCCCCGGCCCAAAATGACGCAGCCGGACAGATCCGCGTATTTCTCCACTAAATGATGCACAGCGTCATTCAGATCCAGCGCCTGCTCCATCGAGTTTGCCGCCCGGCGCAGGTGCTCAAGCCGCTCCGGATGGGTGTCGTCGAGCGCGATCGAAAACAGCGCCAGCAGCGCCAGTGTGCCGGTATAAGTCTTGGTCGCCGCGATGCCGATTTCCTCGCCCGCCCCAATCAGCAGGGGGTACTCGGCGGTCCGGGCAAGCTCAGAGCCGGCTTCGTTGGTAATAGATGCCGTCAGCGCCCCGGACTCACGCGCCCGGCGGACGACTTCAATCACATCAGGGGCTGCGCCCGACTGCGAAATGCCTAACACAAGCGCGTTCGGGCCAAACTTGGGAACAACATCGTAGAGTGTGAAGACCGACGGCGCAGCAATGGCGACCGGCAGGCCGTGCTGGATTTCCAGCAGGTATTTGCCGTACAGCGCGGCGTTGTCGGACGTGCCCCGCGCGGCGACGTAGACATAGGCGATCTGTCGGCGGCGAACCTCGGCGGCAAGCAGATCAACACGGGGGAACTCGTCCTCCATGATCCGGCGCACGACCTCCGGCTGCTGCCGTATTTCGTCCAGCATAAAAGTCATAGTCGGTTCCTCAGCGTTTGAAGCAGCTCAAAGGGAGCAGAGCGGTTTTCGGAGACAATGCCGAGCGGGACTAATGGCTTCGGCGTCCCGTGGAAGTCCGAGCCGCCGGTGACAAGTAAGTTGTTTTCAGCGGCGACTTCTAAAAAAAACGCGGTCTCGGCGGGGCTATGCTGGGAATACAGGGCTTCGAGGCCGTCCATCCCAGCGTCTTTGGCCAGCGACTTGATCCGTGCTTTGAGTGCGTCTTTGGACAGAGGCACTAAAC
>JAYVVR010000120.1:0-2067 GCA_043786835.1 Armatimonadota bacterium
CCGTTCCGTCCGTGGCTGTACCGGATCGCGGTCAACCGCTGCTTGGACAGGCTCCGCGCCGAATCCCGCCGCCCTGCTTTGCTCCATTGGGACAGCCTGCCGGAACCGTCTCTCGCTTCGGCGGACACCGATCCTCTCGATGCTTTGCTAGCGGACGAAGGTGAGCGGTATTTGGGAACAGCGGTTGCAGCACTGCCGCCGAAGCTGCGGGCCGTCTTTCTGCTGCGGCATCTTGACGCGCTTTCGTATGACGAGATCAGCGCGGCGACTGGAGTTCCGGTCAGCACGGTCAAGACCCATCTGTTCCGCGCCCGCGCTCTGCTTCGGACGACCCTGTCGGAGTATTTAGAACGATGAACTGCAATTCCGCACACGCCGCCATCCAAAATAGCCTCGACCAAACACCAACGCAGGCCGAGCGCCTGATGCTGGAGAGCCATTTAGAAATCTGCGCGGTCTGCCGCCAAGAGTACCAGGCGTTGCAGCGTTTGACGCGCCTCGCCGACCGCTGGGTCAACCGCACTCGAGAAGTTTCCGATCCTGGCGAACAGTTTACCGCACAGGTACTTTCTCGTTTGGATACCCCTCTTGTACCCTCGCGTATTCGCGTCTGGCTGCCGCTGGCCACTGTTCTGCTGCTCTTGTTTGCGCTGACCTGGGTGCCCGGTCTAAACGTGCGCCTCCCGATGCCGTCTTTGCTTAGTATCTCAGACTGGCTGCGGGCCAACTTCCTCGCGCTGCCCGGCGATGCCCTTGCCATTTTCCGGGTGCAGCAAGTGAGTTGGCTGCCGGCCTGGACTACAACTCTGCTGCTGGGTGTTGCGCTGCTGAACGCCGGATTCTGCCTTCATGCCCGGCAGAGGAGCCTTTCATAAACGCTGCTGATCCTCTGCGCCTTTTTCTGGTCGGCCCCTTGCTTGTGCTGCTCCTAACCGGCTGCCTGGCAGTGCTGGCGCTGGCCGCGACGGCATTAGGACGGCTAGACGCACTACTTCGACTGGGAACACGAGCGTCGGCGCGGCTTGATACGGGCCGAATGACTCCAACGCTCTGGGGCCTTGCGGCAGGTCTCGGGATATTCCTGCTGGCAGCGGTTTTGTTCAACACGAAAGTCCTGACTTTGCTGGGCTTGGCTGTGCTGCTCGCCGGTTTCAGTGCTGCTGCGCTGGGTCTGGCCGCTGCCGCGCTGTCAGTGGGGATACGCTTGTCGGACGCGTTCGCTTCACCCGAAAGCGAGACGTTCAGCGCCCTGCGTGTCGGGCTTTGGACTCTACTTCTGGCCTCGGCAGTCCCATTTGCCGGCTGGCTTCTGGTTTTGCTGGCGCTGGCGTCCGGCATTGGAGCAGCCCTGGAAATACTGGTCGTGCGAACCAAGCCTCGCTAAAAACCTCTCCAGACTTGAAATCTTTGCCCGCGAAGGTGGGGAGCTGCACTTTCGAGGCACGGGGTTCAGCCCTGTGTCCCTTCCGTACTTTTCCTACTCCATCCCAAACAGCTTTTTTGCCGTCGCCGTCGTCACTGCTGCCACTTCTTCCACCGCCAGTGATTTCGTGGCGGCGACTATTTCAGCAATTGCCGGCAGGTACGACGGCTCATTGCGGCGTCCGCGCTGAAACTGCGGGGCGAGATATGGACAGTCCGTTTCCAGCAGCAGACGCTCAACCGGCGCAAACGCAATTGCCTCCCTGACAGCCTCCGACTTCTTAAATGTCGCCACGCCCCCAATGCCGAGGTAACACCCAGCGTCGAGGCACTGCCGGGCTGTTTCGGTATCTCCCGTAAAGCAGTGCATGACCATCGTTGCCAGCGTCCCCGACTCTTTCAAGACGGCGAGAACATCGGCGAGTGCATCACGGTTATGAATAATCAGTGGCAGCGGGGAACTGGGACGCAGCGAAAGGGCGAACGCGATCTGGGCGGCAAAAACCGCCTGTTGATGCCCTCTTGGAACTGTATCCCAATGGTAATCCAGCCCGATCTCGCCATAAGCCGTCAGTTTTTCGGGCTGCCCTGAAAACATCGCGGCGATTTCTGCCGCGCTTTCGTCGTTCCATTCGTCTGCCGATT
>JAYVVR010000121.1:0-2064 GCA_043786835.1 Armatimonadota bacterium
CGTCGAGCATCTTTGTCAAAATCGTCCGCAGGCGATCGGGGTCAACAATGGACAGCAGGCGGCGGTTATGGTGGCCGGTCTGGCACATGTCGGCGACGCTTTTGACGAGGTTTGGCCGGTTCGCGATAAACCAGTCAATGCGCTGCTGGAAGTCACCTAAAGACGCAAGCTGAGTTTCGTCAATCGTGTCCACCGCCAGCAGAGGAATGAGCCCGACGAGGGAACGGACACGCATAAATTGCTGTGTGCCGTCGTCGTAGCGCAAGACATCATAGTAAAATCCGTCGCCGTCATCGAACAAGTCCACGTCATTTGCGCCCATCGAGTTCATGGCGTGGGCGATATAGACAAAATGCTCGAAGAACTTAGTCGCCATGTCCTCGTAGCTCGGATCAGAGCGGGTCAGCTCGAGTGAAATCGCCAGCATGTTCAGGCAGTACATGGCCATCCAGGAAGTGCCGTCGGACTGCTCTAGATGCCCCCCAGTCGGCAGCGGCTGGCTGCGGTCGAATAGGCCAATGTTGTCAAGCCCGAGAAAGCCGCCTTGAAAGACATTGTTGCCTTCGGCGTCCTTGCGGTTCACCCACCAGGTAAAGTTCATCAAGAGCTTATGGAACATTTTCTCCAGAAACTTGAAGTCGCCGGGCTGGCCTAAAACGCGCGACTCAATTTGATAGACACGCAAAGCCGCCCACGCCTGCACCGGCGGGTTCACGTCGCCGAACGCCCACTCATACGCCGGGAGCTGGCCGTTCGGGTGCTGGAACCATTCATGGCCGAGCAGCAAAAGCTGTTCTTTCGCGAACTCGGGGTCAATCACAGCCAGCGGAATGCAGTGGAACGCCAAATCCCAGGCCGCGAACCACGGGTATTCCCAGGTATCCGGCATTGAAATAATGTCTTTCGCATTTAAATGCTGCCATTCGTGGTTGCGGCCGGTTTCGCGCACCGGCGGCGGTTTCGGCTCGGCGGGGTCGCCTTCAAGCCAGTGCAGGACATCATATTTATAGAACTGCTTCGACCAAAGCAGGCCAGCGAACGCCTGCCGCATGACGCTCCGCACATCGTCCGACAGCTCCGGCGACCCGAGGGAATTGTAAAACGCATCGGCTTCGGCAATGCGTGTCCCAAACACCCGGTCAAAGCCCGCTCCAAACGGATCCCCGGCCAGCGGGTCATCGGTGAGACGTAATCTGAGCGTCGTTTGCTCTCCGGCAGCGACCGTCACGGTGTACCGGGCGCAGGCTTTAGTCCCCGTTTGCTCCGGGTTGACCGCGCCGACGATTTTGTCAACGACATATTCATGGAACGCGTCTTTGACATATTGGCTCGGATTATTTGCCACCCCGTAGAGCCGTTTTTCGTTGGTGTCGTTGTCTGTGAACAATAGCTCCGGGCTGCCGGAGCAGAGAAGCGAGCGTTGGCCAAGCGTGTTATGCCGCGCTTCGATGACACTGGTACCGGCGGTATGTGCGGCGGCTTTTGTCATGCCCGGCTTCGGCGTTCCCCACCCCCACGTCCAGCAGTTGCGGAACCAGAGCGTCGGCAGGATGTCCAGCGTCGCCGTGTCCGGCCCACGGTTCGCCGCCGTGATCTGGATAAGAATATCATCGGGGGACGCCTTCGCGTACTCGACCGTCACATCCCAATAGCGGCTCTCGTCAAAGACGCCGGTGTCCAAAAGCTCATATTCCGGGTCATGCTTCGTCCGCGCGGCATTCGTCTCAACCAAATCTTCATACGGAAACGCCGCCTGCGGGTACTTATACAGCGTCTTCATATAGGCATGAGACGGCAGATTGTCTAAAAAGAAGTAATACTCTTTGACATCTTCGCCGTGGTTGCCTTCCGGCCCGCCCAGCCCAAACGGCCGCTCTTTGAGGATGGCATCTTGACCATTCCAGAGCGCCAGCCCAAAGCACAGTTCCTGGCCGCTATCGCAGATGGCCGCGAGGCCGTCCTCGTTCCACCGGTACGCTTTCGAGCGGGCGCTGTCATGGGGCAGGTAGCTCCACGCGCTGCCGTCGGTCGAGTAATCCTCCCGTACCGTGCCCCAGGCCCGCG
>JAYVVR010000122.1:0-2063 GCA_043786835.1 Armatimonadota bacterium
GCGCAAAGAAAGCGCCGCCGACTATTTTATTGCGGGCCGCGCTCTCGGGCTGCCAGTTTTTGTGGCAACGCTTGTCGCGACCTGGTATGGCGGCATTCTTGGGCAGGGCGAGTTTGTGTATGACAACGGCATTGTCGCATGGACCACGAACGGCCTGCCGTATTATGTGTTTGCCGCGGTGTTCGCGGTTTTTCTTGCGCGAAAAGTGCGGCTTGGCGCAGCGCATCTTTATACCATTCCCGATAAGCTGGCGGCGGCCTACGACAAAAAGACGGCGCTGCTCGGCGCAGTCTTCGCGTTTTTGTATGCCGCGCCGGCGACCTATGTGCTGATGGCGGGGACTCTGCTGCATATTCTGTTCGGCTGGCCGCTGCTTTGGGCCATGCCGGCGGCGATTGTTTTCTCGGTGATCTACGTCTTTCGCGGCGGCTTTCTCTCGGATGTTCGAATCAATGTCCTGCAATTCGGGCTGATGTTCGCGGGATTTGGGACCGTCGCCTGGCTGTGCTGGGCGAAGCTCGGCGGCCTTGCGCTGCTGGAGAAGCCCGGACGGCTGCCGGCGCATCATTTGAGCCTGCTGGGGGACTACGACCTCGGGTATGCGTGCGTCTGGTTCTTTATCGCCCTGGTGACGCTCACCGACCCTGGCTTCCATCAGCGGTGCTATGCCGCGAAGACCCCGCGCGTGGCCGCGCTCGGCATCGGTTTTGCCATCGGGTGCTGGATGGTCTTCGACGCGCTTTCGACGACAACCGGCCTGTTTGCGCGGGCCTTAGTGCCGGGACTAACCGACTCGGTGATGGCCTATCCGGCGCTGGCTGAAAAAGTCCTCCCGGCGGGTGTTAAAGGCTTGTTCTATGTTGGAATGCTGGCGCCGATTATGGCGAGTATTGTTTCGTATACATTTATCGCCGCCATGACTATCGGACGGGACTTTTTATGGCGTTTGCGGGGTGATACCGATGACTGCCACCTGCCGGGGTATATTCGTTTTGGACTAGGCCTGACTTCTCTGGCAGCGATTTTGATTTCTCTTGCGATCCCCTCAGTCGTCAAGCAGTGGTATGCGTTCGGCTCTGTTCTCGTGCCGGGCCTGCTGCTGCCGCTGCTCGGGGCGTATGCGCCGCCCCGGTTCAGGCCGCCTGCAAACTTTGCGTTTCTGTCCATGCTGCTTGGGGCTATGGTCACGCTGTTTTGGCTGGGGTGGGGGTGGGGGCATGGCGGTTTTGATGCCCCGCATTTTCCCTGGAACTGGCAGCCCATGTATCCGGGTTTTTTGGCGGCGGCGGCGATTTATGGGGGCGGCTTGCTCCTGCAGAGCAACAAAAGCGTCGCGACTGCTGAGGTTGGCACGATTTTTGCACAGGAGTAGCGTATGGATATGGTAAAATACTGTACGCCGCGAACGATGAACGGAGCCGTATGGACACTTTGACCTCCCCGAAACCCCACTTGACAATCCAGCCGACCGCCGGCTGGCAGGCGATTAACCTGCGTGAGCTGTGGCAGTTCCGGGACCTTCTCATCACCCTTGCCCAGCGCGATGTCAAGCTGCGCTACCGGCAGACCGCGCTTGGCGTCGTCTGGGTCATTCTGCAGCCGCTGATTGCCGCCGGGATTTTTTCGTTCGTGTTCGGCAAAGTCGCGAAGCTGCCCGCCCCGACCGGCGTTCCGTACCTGGTCTTTTCGTATGCCGGGCTGCTGGCCTGGAACGCGTTTTCTTCGACCCTCACCAAGACAAGCGGGTGTCTGCTGGCGAACTCGAACCTCGTCTCGAAAGTGTATTTTCCAAGACTCGCCCTGCCGCTCTCGACGGTGTTTTCAACGCTGATCGACTTCGGTGTGGCGCTTGTGATGATGGTTTTGCTGATGGCGATAAACCATGTCGTCCCGACGGCTGCCGTGCTGCTGCTGCCGGTCTGGCTCTTTCTCGTGGTCATGCTGGCGCTCGGAGTCGGGCTTTACACATCGGCGCTGATGGTGTCATACCGCGACGTTCAGTATATCCTGCCGGTCATTACCCAGTTCCTTCTCTACGCGTCCCCGGTCGCCTACTCCGCCGC
>JAYVVR010000123.1:0-2060 GCA_043786835.1 Armatimonadota bacterium
GGCCATCAATCGGTGAACGTGCCGTCTTCAGATAAAACGGCGGGCTACGACCCAGCAGATAACCGGAACCGCACGAGCGTGAAGTCGGCCGCCCGTAAGAACGCGCCGTTTTCCGACGCCCCGACCCTCGCCGGGGGCATCGTGTACCAGGACGAATGGATCGCGCACCTGAAAAAGACGTTCGGCCCGGCGTCGAACGGCGGCGTCCAGTTCTATGCGATGGACAACGAGCCGGACCTTTGGGACAGCACGCATACCGACGTTCACCCCGCCCGAATGGGTTACGACGACATGCTGCATACCTACTTAGATTACGCCTCGGCGGTGAAGGCCGTGGACCCGGCGGCGTATGTCACTGGGCCGGTGTCCTGGGGCTGGACCGGCTATAACTACTCGGCGCTCGACCGGGGCGACGACAACTTCCACACGTTTGCCGACCGCAAGGCGCACGGCGATGTTCCGTTCCTGCTGTGGTTCCTAAAGCAGGTTCACGCGCATGACATGTCTGCGAAGACGCGGACGCTGGACATCTTAGATGTCCATTACTACCCGCAGGGCAGCGGCCTTTACAGCGCCCAGGCCGACAAGACGACCCGTGCGATGCGGGAGCGCTCGACACGCTCGCTGTGGGACCCGACCTATACGGATGAGAGCTGGATTGGGCAGCCGGTTCAGCTCATTCCCCTGCTCAAAAACTGGATTGCGGCAGGCTATCCCGGCACCCGGATCGGGCTGACCGAGTGGAGTTTCGGCGCGGACAAAGACATCAGCGGCGGAATTGCTACTGCCGATGCGCTGGGCATTTTTGGGCGCGAGAACATTTATCTCGCGAATTATTGGGCGTATCCGACAAAGAACGCCCCGGCGTACCTCGCGTTTAAGCTGTTTCGGAACCCCGACGGGCAGGGAAACGGCTTCGGCGACGTTGCGTGTACGGCCACGAGCGCCGACCCGAACAAGCTTGCGTGTTACGCCGCGACCGACAGCCGCACCGGCGATCTGACCTTGATGCTGGTCAACAAAATGCCGAAAGCGACGGTAACGGTGCCGCTGACATTTTCGGGCGCGGCGGTCTCCGGCCCGGTGAAGATCTGGCGTCTCGCCGCCGATAATCCCGGTGAGAATGCTGAAGCGAAGATTGCCTCGTTCCCGCCGTCGCTACTGCAGAAGTCGCTGACGCTGCCGCCGCAGTCGGTGACACTGGTGCGGATGGCGCTCAAAAATTAGGGATCCAAAACTGCTGGGCGCAGGACTTGCTCCTGCGCCCGACACAGATTGTTTCCTGACCTCACGAAGCAATTAAGCGATTTATGAACTTATCACTTCAAAACAAGCCGCCGGTCCAGGGCGAGCCAGTAAATAGTGCGGTAGACGACGGCGAGGCGAACTTGACTCCGTCGCGGATGCCGACGGCGGATGACTACGCTGAGGCGATGCGCCGCCGAAATACGCAGTTCCTGGTTGGCGGGGTGCTGCTGGCCGCTGCTGTCGTGGGCATCTTTGCCGGCTTCGGCATGGAAACGGTTTTGCCGCCGGTTGTCCTCCTGCTGATGCTGACGGTTCCGCTTTTACTCTGGCGTTACCCGCGCCTGCCGCTATATGTGACACTCGCGGCGGCCTGCCTATTTGAGACGGGGCAGCTCTCCGGGATGGATGGGCATCCCTTCGCGGATTCGCTGACTGACCGGGTGCCGTTCTTTTGGAACGTCAATACAATCTTTCAGACTTACGCCCACGCGGACTTCAAAGGCGTTCCGCTCAACCTATTCGAGATCTTTATGCTGGTTGCTGGGGTTTGCTCCGCTCTGCGGGCGGTTTACAGCGGAACGGCCAACCTGCGCGGCGGGCCGCTGCTGGTCCCGATTGGCGTGTATCTCTTGTTTGTTGTCGTGGGCTGGGGCAACGGGATTGTGACGGGCGGCGACTTTAAAATCTCGCTTCAAGAAGTCCGTCCGCAGTTTTATTTCGGACTGGCCTATTTAATGGCGTTCAACGTGATCCGGGAGCGAAAGCAGATTATCTGGATGCTTTGGGTTGTTGTGTTGTGCATTGGGTTCAAG
>JAYVVR010000124.1:0-2060 GCA_043786835.1 Armatimonadota bacterium
CGAGAGAGAATCCCTGTCTTAATCTTCCGGTCGCAGACCGGTTGGCCGCAGGCCCCCCAGACCTGCCGTTCACGGCGGGACCGCACCCGGCGGCGGGACCGCGTAACATCAGTTAATAAAAAACGACCGGTAGCCGCCCCAGTACGAAGGTGGTTTCTGACGTAGTACTTCTTGAAGTTCTTCCTGAAAGGATTGCCGGGCTTCCGGCGAAACCTGCAGGTCCTCAAACCGCTCCGGTAGTTTGTCTTGACATGCAAACCATCTGATAGGGCAGAGAGGCAAACCTGCCTGTATTGAGAGATCCAGTTTCCATTCTATGAAGCGTTGTTTTGTCCATGCGACTGTCCCGACGCTTGAATGGCAGTTGCTTGGCAAAAGAGAGAATAGAAGCTTTCTTACCACGGTTCCTTGCTTCCGACTGGCGACCTCAAAAATCGCCATGCAATGTCCGACACCGAGACCGAAGACGTCAAAGTTCTCGGTCGTGCAGCGTACGAGCATCCCTTTGCACATCATATCCTCACTTCTTTTTCAGGTGATTTGGGTTGGTCCTCTGAGCCCCTCCCTAATCATACCCCACTGAAACAAGGATGAGATTATTCTATTTCGTATATCTCCTGGTGCCTCTGCCGTCGGTAGGTGGGGTCGGCTTTGGCTTCTTTCCACTTGGCCTGGAAGATGGCTGCCGATTTGGCCTTGACGGGGTCGGAGGTGTAGGGCGGGACGGCTCGCCCATGGGCACCACTCTGGCCGCGTTTGTCTTCGGGGACAGGGCCGTCGTACTTGTGGCCGCCTTTAATGTGCTGGTGGATCTGGATGACGGGAGGATAGTGCGGGTGAAGGGGTGATCTTCTCCCCGGCACGAGCGGCGGGGAGAGGATGACTTATGCTAGGGCAGGTTGTCACGATGGACAGCAAAAGGCAGGAGCGGGCGGCATAAAATCCACCGCGCACCTGAACGGAAAAACATCCCCACAATTGTACTTGGCATGGTTTATGCAAGGGAGCATGGTATCATCCACCGGACAGAGCGGGACAGCCCCTATGCTCTCGAGCGGTACGAAAGGTCTTCTGATGAACATGCAACGCTATTCCATTTGGTTTGTCCCGGCGCTTGTCGCCCTGTTGGGGGCGCTATGCCCTCCGTCGGCGCACGCGCAGCATCTCAGACAAACGAGCTTCGCGGACGGAACGGGCAGTGTCGGGCTGCCACCGGGTTGGAAGATCGTCGAAGGCTATCACGGCACGGTCTTCTGTGCCAAGCAGAGCGACATGTATGTCCGGTTCGGGATGCCCTGGACCGTGGATCGCCCGGACAGCCCAGTCAGCCGGATTCCCGCGCCCTATAAGATCGCGATCGCACCCATCGGCGACCTGCCGGATGCCGTCCGCGCCGTCCTGGGCACGGTCGGGGCGCGTCTGGTCAGCCTGCGGTCCCGCCCCGCCCCACAGGCGTTCCCCGGCGTTCCAGCCTCCTACTTCCTCTACCGATTCGTCCAGGGCGGAAAAGAATACACGGCGCTGGGATATTTCACGACGATCAACCCCGGCGGGGACAGCCCCTACTGGAGCCTATATTCCTCGGCGGTGAGCGCGCGGACGCCGCTCTTTATGAAGTCCTTGCCGATGTTGATGGCGATGTGGAACTCCTGGCGCCCCAATGGTCAGACGCCGAGGGCGGGCAGTCAGAGCGCCGTCATTGACGAGGAGATCAAGCACAGCAAGGACTCGTTCGCGAAACTCAACGAGAAATTCGACCAGCATATCCGGAATTAGTGGCTGCGACTTCAGAACGAGCCTGACAACTGATAGAGAACCGGCGCGTCTACGCAGGCATCCGATGGGATCATTCCTTCTCATACATCGCTCGGTGCCTCAACCGTTGGCAGGTGGGATCGGCTTTGGCTCCTTCCCACTTGGCCCGGAAGATGGCCGTCGGTTTGGCCTTGACGGGGTCGGGTGCGGCGGGTTGCAGAGGGCGCGGGGAATATAGAGGACGCGGGGAATATAGAGGACGCGGGGAATATAGAGGGCGCAGGGAATATAGAGGGCGCAGGGAA
>JAYVVR010000125.1:0-2059 GCA_043786835.1 Armatimonadota bacterium
AGGCGGAGATGGGCTGGACACGCTGCAAGCCTTGAAAGCACAGAACTCCGCTACGGTTATTGTGATGCTGACGACCTACGATAACCCGACGTACATAGCGCGCGCGGTCGCAGGCGGGGCTGCCGGCTACCTGCTCAAAGGCATGGATCAGGACGTTTTGCTGGACGCGCTCCGAGCGGTGGAGCGCGGCGAGATGCTGCTGACGGCGAGCGGTCTGACTCGCTCGCTCCGGGGCATCACGCCGGAGATGCCTGGCACGGAAGATTTGATTGAGCCTTTGACCGACCGCGAGCAGGAGGTCCTGCGTCTGCTCGCGACGGGCCTGCCGAACCGGGAAATGGCAGCGATTTTGTTCATTGCCGAATGCACCGTTAAGTCCCATGTCGAGCATATCATCGGCAAGCTCGGCGTTTCCGACCGTGTTCAAGCCGCCGTCTGGGCCGCCCGTCATGGCCTTCTCCCCGTCTCGTCCCTCGCCTCCTCCTGAGAAACCACCCCTGTCTCCTGTCCTTCCTATCTCCCGCCCTTCCTATCTCCCGCCCTTCCTATCTCAGCACTGGCTGCCCAGAAGGCGGGATACGAAGTAATGCCGAAGGCATTCCGGAGGCATAAACGGGGTGGGTTCTCCCACAATCGGCCATTTGGCGGATGTTTCTTCTTTTGCATTGGGTTACTATACGAACAATCCTATTCCGGCAACCAAACACATGAGAAAACGCGGATAAAGCTATCTACAAAGAGAGTAACAAGGAACAAAAAATGCAGACAATGACACAGAACACGATTGTAGTTACTCTTGCGGCTTTCCTGACGCTGACTGCGGGAGCTTATGCCCAAATGGGTCCGATGAAAGGAACACCGCCCAAAGGCAGCGCGATGGGTGGCGGCATGATGGGGATGTAAGCAGACTCGATCACGAGAAGTAAAAAGGAAACAAGAACATGAAAACCACACGACAAGTCGTGAGCACGACCATCGGCGGCCTGGCCGTCGGCCTGCTAATGGCCGCAGGAGTCCATGCCCAAACGGATCAGAAGACGCCGATGCCGGACAAGAGCAGCACAGGCATGATGGGCGGCATGGGCGGCATGAAGGGCATGGGCGGGGGCATGCAGGGCATGGGCGGCATGATGCAGATGGAGGCGGATATGAAGGCCATGCAGGCAGATATGAAAGCTATGGATGACGAACTCGACGCTCTGGTGGTCAAGATGAATCAGGCCAGCGGCAGCGACAAGACGGACGCGATGGCGGCAGTCATCACGAAGATGGCGCAGCAGCGCCAGATGATGGATCAAAAGATGGCTGCCATGCAGACGTCCATGATGCAGGGCATGAAAATGACCCCGCCCATGAAGATGACCCCGCCCATGAAAATGACCCCGCCTATGAAAATGACCCCGCCTATGAAAATGCCAAAGTAACAACCGCAGTGTCTTGATTGACACAACTAGACTATAACCTTTCGCTGATACGAGGAGACACAAAACAATGAACAGCACACTGACAGACACCCAGCCAACTGCCGAAACGCAATCCGCCGCTTTTGACCAGGCGGTTGTTGCAAGCTACCAAAACCACACCGATGCGGAACTCGCTGTCCGCCGCCTCTCGGATAGCGGCCTGCCGATCAACCAGATCTCGATTGTTGGCCGCAACTTCGAGTCGCACGAAGACGTTCAGGGCTTTTATCGTCCTGCCGACGCGGCTCTTGACGGTGCGGGACAGGGAGCCTGGTTCGGCGGTCTCTTCGGCCTGATGCTTGGAGCAATGGGCTTCTTTGTCATGCCAGCCGTCGGCGCATTCATGGTCATGGGACCACTTTCCGGGATGATCGCCGGGGCTATCGGCGGTGCAGGGGTCGGGGCGTTGATCAACGGATTGGTCGCCTCCGGCATTCCAAGAGAGCAGGCGCTGAAGTATCAGGAGCGCCTTCAAGCCGGTGAGTTCCTGGTCGTCGTCCATGGAAGCGCGGAGATGACAGCACGGGCGCATGAAATCCTGCACGGCACTGGGCAGACACATCTGCAAACGCACAGCGCGGGACCAGACGCTGGTT
>JAYVVR010000126.1:0-2058 GCA_043786835.1 Armatimonadota bacterium
GCTGATCTCTGTTCCAGCCCCGGCTTCCGGCGGCAGCGGCAGTGGAGGAATCGGAAGCCGCCGTTCTCCGCGCAGGCTGAGGGGCAGGCGGGACGTACACAAACAAGACAGCTTAGGCGAGGCCAGCAGCAGGGATTGAATGATTCGTGCGGCCTCCCCCTCCTGCCCGGCGATTAGCTGCTCTAAGTTGTCTAAAATCAGCAGCGGGCGCGGCTGCGAGTCAAAAAATGCGGCGAGCTGACCCGCTAAGTTCGGGCCGGGCGGCAGACCGAGTGCCCGTGCAATCGCGGAAAGTATCTGGGCGGCATCTTCGGTTTCCGACAGCGGGACGAAGTGTGAACTAAAAGCGCTTGCCTGCGCGGCGAAATCGAGCGCGAGACGTGTCTTGCCCATGCCGCCGGGACCGATCAGCGTGACCAAGCGGGACTTTTTCTCGATGAGCCACTCGGCCAGCCAGGCCCGTTCGGTTTCGCGCCCGAAGAACAGGTCTAGCGGCACCGGCAGCGGGATAGAAGGCGGCGGGATGGAAGCGGGCGAGGCAGGAGCCGTCTCCGACGCAAGAATGCCGGCGAGTTCCGCCTGCACGACGGGCGAAAGCGGCGCGCCGAACTCTTCCTGCCAGAGATGCGCGAGCTTCTTGGCGGCGGTATGCGCCTCGCCCGGATGTCCCGCCCGCAGATGCAGAGCGATCAGCCGCATGTGCGCCTCTTCGCAGTACGAGTCGGCGGCCACCCAGCGGGCGGCAGCGCGACGCGCGTCTTCCGTCTCATCAAGATGCTCGAAAGCCTGCATCAGGCCGCGTAAAACGCTCGCATAGACACCGTGCAGGCGCTCGCCTTCGCGCACGGCCCAGTCGTCGTAGATACCCGCACACGCCTCGCCCCGGTACAAGTCTGCTGCCTGCATCAGCCGCTCGGCTTGTGTTCTTGGGTCCGGCTCTCGGTTCGCCGCACTGACCAGACTCTCAAACTCAGCAGCGTCGGTGCTGAGTATCCCCCAGTTCAGCGAAACGGTTTGATGCGTCGCCAGCAGCGCATTCGGCAGGCCAAGCAGACGGCGCAAAGCCGTGAGAGTCGTCGAAAGGCTATCCCGGCCGGCGGGCAGATCGAGATCGGGCCAGAACAAGTCTATCAGCCGCTCGCGGGGGTGCGCCTGTCTGGGATGGAGTGCTAAGTAGGTCAGCAGCCGGGCGGCCTTTTGGCGCGGGAAGTGGGTCAGCGTTTTTCCGCTGCAGAGGACGCGCAAAGTTCCCAGAACTTCAATTCGGCACAAAAGGTCTGAGGGAACAACCATACAGCATTTTATCACATTTTGGCGCAGATGTTTTCCGACAGCACGTTTTTTGTCGGGATTTTGTCGGACTTGTCTCACATCATAACGTCAGGGTTACGGAAAAGGTCCTGGCCTCCGCACCGCTTACGCTGTGCCGCTTCGTTAATTTCAGGAAGGCCCCTCATGGCATCTCAAAAACACGCGTTTGGCTTATCTGCAGCACTTGTTCTCTGCGCGGCTTCGGCGCAGGCCGCGACACTCACCGTTCCCGCCCAGTACGGAACCATTCAAGCGGCGCTCACCGCCGCCCAGCCCGGCGATGTCGTGCTGCTGTCCGACGGCACTTACACCGGCCCCGGCAACGTCAATCTGGACTTCGGCGGCAAAAGCATCACGCTAGCCTCGGTAGACGGCGCATCAAAAACCACAATTGACTGCCAGAGTCAATCAAACACGAACGGCATCAGCTTTCACAGCGGCGAAACTGCGTCTGCAAAACTGCTGGGCATCACCATCGCCAACGGCCAGATTGGCCCCGACGGCCAGCGTAGCCCCGCCGGCGGCATCTCCATTACCAACGGCAGCAGTCCCACGCTCAGCGGGTGCATTTTTTCCGGCAATTTCGGCGCCGCCGGCGGCGGCGTGTTTGCCAGCAGGACTTCTCATCCGACAATTGCCGGCTGCACGTTCACTCGAAACCGAGCGGGTAGCGGAGGCGGGCTGTACGCTTTAGGTCAGATTGCCCTTACCGGCTGCACCTTCACCGAAAACACGGCAATGAATGCC
>JAYVVR010000127.1:0-2054 GCA_043786835.1 Armatimonadota bacterium
GACCGTGACGGGGCCGCAGCTTCGGCAGATTTTGGGGTATGACACGCTTCGCAGCACCCGCGTCATTCTAACACGAATGTCGAACGGCGCATACAAGTTCGATGGCAAAGGCTGGGGGCATGGAATGGGCATGTCGCAGGACGGCGCGGTCGCGATGGCCGGACTGCCCTACCGGAAGACGTATACCCAGATTTTAACGCATTATTATGTCGGTGCAAAAGTCGGGAACGATCTGTTCGCGGTGGCATCTACGCGCTCTGCAGCTCAGCCCGGCTTTTGATCGCTTCAAGGATCTTCTGCGTATTGTCCCGCATCAGCCGGGCCACAACCGCCTTGAGCAAAGCCCCAATCAGCGGGATTTCCAAATCGTAGTCAATCTCCGAATGGAACCGTGTTCCGCCGTTCTCTTCCGTAAACTTCCAAAGCCCGCCATAAGCCGTGTAGTCGCCTTTAAGCTGAGTAAACCGCAACTCATGCGCGGCTTCATCCCAAACATCTTCTTCGGTCCAGCGCACTTTCAGCTTGAAATCAGACGCCACCGCGACCCAGTCGGAGACTGTCCGGCTGCCGTCAGGACTGCGCTCGACAATTGTTAAGCTCTCGACATCCGGCATAAACTGCGGAAACGACTCTTGGTCACGCGCCGCCGCGAACACGGTTTGGAGCGGAGCGTTGACAAGGACAGTGTTTTCAATGTGGGGCATGGTGGAGGTTTTTCAGAAGAGACCGGCACTGGAAGTGCCGGTCTATTATTGCGTGAAAGTCGCGGCGACTAAGAAGAAGAGAAACCCAGCTTGCTCGGCATTTAGTCGCCGCGACTTTCGTTCAACAGTAGACCGGCACTTCCAGTACCGGTTTTTCGCTGCTTGTATCTCCTACATCATCCGCCGAACCAGTCCGACGACTTTGCCGGCGATCTGGACATCGTCGAAGTACATGGGCTTCATGCGCTTGTTGGCAGGCTGGAGACGAATCCGTTGCTTCTCTTTGTAAAAGCGCTTGACCGTCGCTTCGCTTTCAATCATGGCCACGACGGTTTCGCCGTTATCGGCGGTCTGCTGACGACGAACGACGACATAATCGCCATCATGGATGCCGTCCTCGATCATGCTATCCCCGCGCACTTCGAGAATAAACCCGTCCCCGGAAATAAAATCCGTCGGCAGCGGGAAGACATCTTCGACATCTTCGACAGCGAGGCGCGGCTTCCCGGCGGCAACTGTGCCAATAATCGGCACTTGGATCACTGACTTGCTCATAGCCCGGCCTTCCCCAAGACCGTTCGGGGTCAGCTTGATTGCGCGGGTCAGCACAGCGTCGCGCTCGATATGTCCCTGCTCTTGGAGCGTCTTCAGATGGGCATGAACGGTAGACGACGACGACAAGCTGACGGCAGTGCCGATTTCGCGGACTGTCGGTGGATAGCCATGCGCGTCCATGTGGTGCTGGATATAGTTCAGGATTTGTTTTTGGCGTATTGAGATAGGCTTAGAGTTAAGCAGCGAGTTGAGTTTCGGCATGGTGCAATCCTCCTGATGCGGCCCGTCCTGAGACAAACGTAAAACAAGCGTTCGGCAACAGATGTTCGGCCTTAGCCGTGAGTATAGCACAAAATGAGACATTTGACAAGCGGTTTCGGCGAGTGACCGTGTATAATTACGAGAGGGCGTTAATCTTTTCGCGGGCCTTTTTTGCTATGATCTTGGGGCTATCCCAATGGATTGCCTGTTTCCAAGCTTTTTTCGCACTTGGCGTATCACCACTCGTCAGATAAGAGACTGCATAGAAACGATTCCGAAGTCCCCCCAGTTCACCGTCCCCCAGCCCCCAATAATGGGGGAGCCGGATGTTTCTTCTTATCCTGTTCCAAAACGTCCAGAGTCTCTCGCAGGTGCCGCTGGCGCTGGCGGCGCTTGGGTGGCCCGACGAGTTCACGAATACGGATTACAGCCCGAAAAACGACGAGAATAGCCTGAGCCGACCAGAGAAGAAACCTTTCTTTCCGTTTCTTTCGCTGGATAGAGGTAAGTCCGGGCGACTTCTTCAATTCCGTG
>JAYVVR010000128.1:0-2045 GCA_043786835.1 Armatimonadota bacterium
TGTCTACAACAATGCTTGTCAGCGTGATACCGCCGGACTGAATAGGGATTTTTGCGTCTAGCAGCACGACGTTCACCGGGTCGTCAGCAGAGAGCGAAAGCGGGGCGGCTGTCAGCACCGTACCGATAAGGGGCGAACGGCAAGCAAACTGCCTAAGCGTTGTCATTTTAGCGGCGAGGTACTCGGACATGGTAGGCGGTGTGCCCCCGACGAGTGCCCCGGTAGTCGCGATAGACGACAAGGCAACGTAATGCACCATTGCCGTCACGCGGTAAGCGGGCCAGTCGGAGTTGAACCCGTCCTCGTCGTCAATCGTCAGCCGTACAATCGCCCACTCAGGGCCGATACGGTTTGCGTTGAGCAGGTTAATCCAGTCAAGCCGCTCTAGGGTCGTGTCAATGAATAACTGACCGGGCTGAATGTCAGGCCATGCGGCGGCAATGGTCGTGACAAGCCCCTGCCAATATGAGTCATACCATGACATGAGATAAGCCTCGTTAACCTTGCGTTAATACGGGATCGGGACAATGACGGTGGGCGAGAGTTCGCCGTACACCCACTGGCTGTCGGCGGGGCGGCCTGGGAGGGCGACGTTTGACACGCTGTTGCCCTGCGCGACCCAGGCGCGGCCTATCAGGGAGTTAGGCAACTGGCAAGCCGTCATGACAATGAGCCAGCCGTCGCTTATGTCCTGCTCTGCTAAGAACCACCAGCGGTCTGATACCTGAACCGAGTCCTCTTTTGTGATACCTGCTGGCCCCGGCTGTGCATACTCAGGGGTCGGTTCATAGTAGGCGGCAACGCGGATATAGCGCGGCCCTGCCTCAAACGCCTCGTCTGCCGCCTCAATATCGGTTGCGCTCACCTGGGCGAGGCTTGCGGGCGAATAGAGCGCGACCCGGTACATAAGCAGCCGGGTCAATCTCCCCGGCGGGATAAATACCCCAGACTGGTCAATAGGCGTTGGTATGAGCATGGCTGTAAAATTGTGAATGTGTCAAAAAGCGTAGGTGTTGAGCCGCTTGTAAAAGTCGAGCGTACACTGCCAGTCGGCGGTCAGGCTTTCGCGGACGACTTTAAGCGGGTCGGCGTTGTACGTTTCGCTCACCCCCGCCTGTGTCCACTGCATGAGGCCGGAGTTGATTGCAAGCGAGAGGGCCGGGAGTGACAGCATGACAGCCTTTTCGAGTACGGCTTGCCAAACGTCGTCAGGCACAAGCGTTACGCGCCCGAACAGGCCGCGCACCTTGATACTGCCCGCCCTGCCGAACGGCCCTGCCGAATACCCGTTGCCGAACGCGCTGAACGGGTAGCCATAGCTGCTGCCGGTCAGCCCGTACCCGCCGGAGAGAAACTCCACGAGTTCGTAGGGCCGTATGCTCTGCGGTGCGTTCACCGGGAGGCAGCGGTAACTCTGTCCGAACGGCTGCGTAAAACCTGCTGAGATAACCGTGCCCGTACCGTCTGCGTAATACCCGGTGATAAGCGAAGTCAGGGACAAAAGCCCTGTACCTAACTCAATGTACCGGCTTTCGGCGGGCGGGTCGTAAAAACGATCTTCTTCAACGCCGCTGCAAAAGAAGGGCCGCCATAGGGACTGAACCTCCCAGGCGGCGGCGGCGGGGCCGGACGAGAGGTTAGGCCGCCCGTCAAGCTTTGTGAAGGATAACCCCAGGCCACCGATATAGCTCTCAACGTCCGCGTCGGTAGGATAATAAGAATAGGGCATGGGGTTACCTTGTGAATGTTACTTGCTGCCTGGACTACTTACTGTCAGGGGCGGGCGCGTCGCTAGCGAGTGCTGTCTGCTTTGCGCTGTCTACGGCGGCCTTGTCTGCGCCCTGCGTAGAAGTCGCGGCGGCGGCAACGGAGGCGGCAAACGGGGCTTTGCGGGCGGTTTCAAGATCGGCGACGTTCTGCGCCTCGGCCTCTAGCAGCGTCTTTTCGTATTCGCCGTCTGCGTAAAGCTCAACGCCATGCTCTTTAGCAACAGCTTCGTCAATCGAGCCGTTCTTGCCGACAAGGATAACGCCGGACTGCTTGCC
>JAYVVR010000129.1:0-5986 GCA_043786835.1 Armatimonadota bacterium
AGAACTATGAAAAACATCTGCCTCACACCCTGGTATCGTCAGGCGATTCTCGGAGCCGTCGTGGCTGCCCTGACTGCCTGCGCCGCTGTGCAGGCACCCGCTCAAACTTTAATCACCGTCGCGAACCCCGGCTTCGAGACTGGAGACTTCACCGGCTGGCAGAAGACCCCTGCCGCGTTTGGGACTGACCTTCGGGTTACCTCGGGCAACAGCCACACCGGGACTTATGACGCAGCGTTCGCTGGCACCAAAGTCGGTTCCTACGACAGCCTTTCGCAAAGCCTGGCGACAATCGCCGGCCACAGCTACACAGTGAACTTTTATCTGGAAAACCTGCCCTTTTCGCAAAACCAGGGCGCTGCGAGCAACGGCTTTCAAGCTTCGTTCGCCGGCGTTTTAGGCTACAACGTCACCGATCAAAGCGCGTTTTCCTACACCGATAAGTTGTTCACGGCAACCGCCGCCGGCCCAACTTCGACCCTGCAGTTCGGCGGCTATAATGTGCCAAGCTCCTACCGCCTCGACGACATCTCTGTGACCGACAACACCCCGTCCGCCGCCCCGGAGCCGTCCCAGCTCTCGGCCCTGGCTTTGTCCCTGCTGGCCGTCGGCACTCTGCTCCTGCGTGCCCGTAAGAAGTCCGCCCGTTTCTCGGCAAGCGCCTGACTGCCAAGCCCCTCGGCTATTGACAACCCCTTCACCCTGCGTCATACTTGACGCGGGGTATTTGTTTATGCCAACGCGCTCTCTCCAATCCTTTTTCGGCGTCCTGTTCGGCTTCCTCTGCATTTTTCCCTTGCTGCGAAAGCGTGAGCCAAAAGCGCCGACAAGTACTGCCGAAATTCTTTTGCAGCAAGCCCAGCAGCAGATGCGTGAGGCCCAGGCCAAAAACCGGGAGCGGGCAGTGCAGGTCATCACGCAGAAGAACCACTTGCAGGCGCTGGCCGACCAAACGGAAAAGCGTGTCACCCAGCTGAATGAGCGCCTTGAAGCCGCAGAGCCTGCCGATGACGAAACCCGGCGCGACGTTCTCGAACAGCGCCGTAAGTATCAACAAACGCGTGACAAAATGCAGGAGCCACTCGCCTCTGCCATTGCTGCCACAGAAGCTATCAAGATCACCATGCGCCGGGAAGAAGAGCGTATCCGGGGAATGACCGCCGAAGCACTGGCACTCGGGGCCTCAGAAAAGCAGGCCAAAATCGAGATTGCTCTCGCTAAAGCCAGGCTTGCACAGACTACCAGCTTGGCGACGGATTTGTTTGTGCAGGCCCGTGAGAAAATCCGGCACACACAGGCCCAGCGTGATTTGATTACCCAGATCGTTCAGTCTGTCGAAACACTGGACGCAATGGCGCAGGAAGCAGAAGCGGCAGGAAACGAGTCGCGGCATCAGAAGCTGGTGGCATCGCGAGATGCACTTCGAGACGCTGCGCTGAACGCCGCGCTATGGAAGACATAATCGGTATTGACATTGGTTATACCAATGGTTATACTAACAGTGAGGGGATAGTTTATGGCAATTGTGAAGACAGCAATTTCAATAGATGAAGCGATATTTCGGCAGGCTGAAGAGGTTGCGGGGATATTAAATGTGTCGCGCAGCCGTGCGTTCGCACTGGCAATGCAGGATTTCGCGAAGCGCCAAAGAAGCGAGCAAATCACCCGACAAATCAATGAAGCCTATACGAGCGAAGCGGAAAGTGAAGACCGGGAAATTGTGCGCCGGATGCGTTCGGCATACCGCCCTCGTGTAGAGACAGAATGGTAGTTCGGCAAGGGGAAATCTATTGGGCTGATCTCGGCACGCCGCAAGCCTCCGAGCCGTGCTATCATCGTCCAGTGGTCATCGTTCAAGGGAATACTTTCAACCGAAGTCGTCTCGCCACCACCGTCGTCTGTCTCCTCACCTCGGTCTTAGATCGAGCTCAGTCTCCTAAAAACGTATTGCTAAACCCCGGCGAATGTCATCTGCCCAAGCAGAGCGTCGTTCTCATCTCGCAGCTTTACACAATAGACAAAACGCAGCTTGAGGAGCACATTGGAACACTGTCCCGAAACCGTATCAATCAGATCTTGGACGGCCTGAGAATGCTGACAGAGATGGATGATGTGGAGTAAGAATTGGTATGGGCGTGGGAAAGCACGTTTGACGAGCGCGGCAACGTAGCCCAGCGGGTGAGCGGCAGCGGGTCAGACGCCGACAAGTGATAGTTCGGGTGATAGTTCGAGTGATAGTTCGGGGGGCCAGCGGTTTGTAGTGCCATTATGGCAAGCCGGATAGCTTCTGTCAACAAGCAAAGCCAAAAGAGCCGCCCACTTCCAACAGAAGCGGGCGGCTTTCGTCTTATCTGTTGCCCCCCAGTGAATGCAAACCATTTTCTTGTGATACAAAAGAAGGCAGCAGGCGTCGGCGTGTCAAATGTCAAACCAGGGTCAACAGCCCTCGACGCGATGAGAATGGCGTCGAGGCGGCGGCGCAAGGGAGTTGCCGCGCCCATAACCTGTCAACCAAAACTGCACACCTTGCGGCAGCTAGGAACCAATGCCCTGGAAATAAAGTTATATGTGGGGGCGGGGCCGATAGGGTATCCATGCGGCTGTTTTACCATGGGGGACCGCTGCGAGTTTTCCTAATTCGTGAATAAAAAATCTTCGTGCCAACTTGGCATGAATTGTGCATTATCTTCTATGCAGACCGAGCGCAATTTGTGTAGTAATGTCTGTGCCGCTTCGTACGGATTGAAGTCAAGTCTGTTCCAGAATCCAGTTCATTTGGGAGTGGGCAAGCACTTCCTTTCTTTTTAGATCACCAAGCATGAGCCTTCTTATCATAGTATTTTTCTCGGCATGGGCGCTGATCGCCTACACCTACTGCGGGTTTCCACTGCTGATCGCGCTGCTGTCTCGTTTTGGGAGCGCATGCGGGTCCGCGGCGGGCGAGTGGGCGGAAGACGATCTCCCGCGTGTCGCCGTCGTGGTTGCGGCCCACAACGAAGAGCGCTTTATTGCGGCGAAGCTCGCCAACACCTGGCAGCTCGACTATCCGGCAGACCGGCTCACCCTGCTCATTGGCAGCGACGGCTCCTCCGATTTTACGGCGAAGCTCCTGCAAGATGCCCAGCATCCGTGTCTGCACACATACCTCTTCGATGTCCGGCGCGGCAAAGTCTCTGTCGTCAACGATTTGATGGCCCAGGTAGACGCCGACATTGTGATCCTCTCCGATGCCAACACGATGCTCGCCGCCGACTCCGTGCGGAAGCTCGTGCGCCATTTCCTGGACCCGGAAGTCGGCTGCGTCAACGGCGCCCTCGCCCTGGAGCATGGCGGTGGGGTTTCCGGCGAAGGGCTGTACTGGAACTACGAGCTGTGGATCAAGACCAATGAAAGCCGCCTCGGATTCGTGATCGGCTGCTACGGTGGAATATTGGCCCTCCGGCCCGAGCTGTACCGACCGATGCCCCCCACGACCATCGTCGAGGACTTTGTGCTCACCCTTCGGATCATGGAGATGGGCCGCATCGTGCGCTTCGACCCGGAAGCCCATGCGACCGAGCCGGCCAGCGCGTCGTCACGGGCGGAGTGGGACCGGAAGGTGCGGATCGGGGCGGGCGACTACCAGGCGCTGGCGATGACCCGCCGGATGCTCCACCCACGCTACGGCCTGCGTGCATTTTCCTATTTCAGCCACAAAGTCCTGCGCTGGTGTGTCCCGTTCTTCCTCTTGTGCGCCTTCCTAAGCAGTGCTGTGATCGCCGGACTGCACCGGTTTTCGCCCGCCGCCCCCTCCACCTGGGCGCTTACGGCTCAGGCCATCGGGATCGTCTTTTCCGCCGTCGTCTACCGCCTGCCGGACGGCTGCCGGCCGCCGGCGTGGACACGGCCGATCTCCTTCTTTTATCTGATGAACTTCGGCCTCCTCTGCGGCTTTGTCCGGTGGGCCGGCGGTCGGCAGCCGGTGACATGGAAGCAGGCCACCCGGCAGGTGTCGAGAGAGACTTTATGAGCGTCACGCAGACAAACACGACGACAACAAGCACGACGACAACAAGCACGGCGACAACAAACACGGCGACAACAAACACGGCACCAACAAACACGGCACCAACAAGCACGGCACCAACAAGCACGGCGCCGGGGCTGAAGCCGCTGACCCTGCGCGGCAATTTTGCCTGGACGACGTGCGGGAGCGTCGTGTATTCCCTGTGCAGTTGGCTGATGCTCTCGGCGATTGCCAAGCTCGGCAGCCCTGCCCTGGTTGGCGAGTTTGCGCTGGGCCTTGCGGTCGCCCAGCCGGTCATGGTCTTCTCGCAGCTCAGTCTCAACCAGGCGCAGGCGACCGACGCCCGAGGCGACTACCGTTTCGGCGATTATTTGGGACTGCGGCTGATCACGAACCTTGCGGCGATGTGCATTTTGACTGTTCTCGCAGCCCTGGGCGGCTACGCTCGCGAAGCCGGGATCATTGTCGTTCTTGCCGGGGTCGGTCTGGCATTCGATGGTGTCGGGGACATCGTCTGCGGCCTGCTGCGCCGGCACGAGCGGATGGACCGGGTCGCGGTCTCTCAGGCGGCGACCGGCATCCTGTCACTGCTGCTGCTGTCCGGGGGCCTGTATTTCCTGCACAGCATCGTCTGGGCAGCGGCCGGCTCGGCGCTGGCGTCGGCACTCGTCGTGATCGTCTACGACATTCCCAATGCCGTGATCCTGCTGCGCCACGGCCCGGAGGAAAACAGGGCCGGTCTTCTGCGGGGTCTACCGCGTCCGCACGGGGACCTGCGTGTCCTGGGCCGGCTGGCCTGGACTGCGATGCCGCTGGGCGCGATCATGGTGCTGCTTTCGGTCAACAACAACCTCTCACGGTACTTTGTGGCGCATTCGCTCGGCCTGCGCGAGCTGGGCATCTTCTCCGCGCTCGTGTCCTTCGTGACTGTCGGACGGCTGGTGACGACGGCGCTTGGCCTGTCCGCCAGCCCACGCATGGCCCGCTACTACGCGGCAGGTGACCGGGACGCATTTTTGCATTTGCAGCGGCGACTGGTGCTCATCGGCGCGGCGGTGGGTGTGGCTGCGCCGGTCGTGGCGGCAGTGGCCGGACGACCGCTCCTGACATTCTTTTATACGCCGGAGTATGCGCGTCATCTGGACATCTTTATTCTCTATTTAGCCGCCGGCGGCCTGAGCTATGTGGACGGCTCCATCGGATGGGCGATCACGGCGGCTCGCGCCTTCAAGGCGCAGGCGGTCTCGCTGGCGGCGCTGACACTGGTCGTCGCCGGATCGAGCGCCTTTCTCATTCCCAGATACGGACTGCGAGGCGCGGCCTGGGCCGCCCTTGTCGTCTCAGTCGCCCAGCTCGTCATCAATTCCGTGATCCTGCGCCATGTCCTGCGAGTGCTGCCGACAAGCGGAGCTTTAGAGAGCAGCACGGCAGCGGAACCTGTCGCACCAAGATTGAAAGCTCTGGCGGCGCGGGACTTCCGGCGGTATCGCAGTGAGGGGACCCGGCATGGCCTGCATGTCCTACTATTCTGCCCCGGCTTCCATGCGACGCTGACGCACCGTGTCCTGCACCGTCTCCGGCGGAGGGCGTCGAGCAGTCAGTTGAAGGTGACTCGGCTTCTGCTGAACCAAGTCTGCCATGCGGTTTCGGAGACGACGGCGCTCGCGACCCGCATCCTGCTGCCGCCCGCCTGCCGGATCGGGGCCGGATTGTTCATTCCGCACTTCGGGCCGGTGACGGTCCATCCCGACGCGGTCATCGGAGAGAACTGTACGCTGCATCAGGGGGTCATCATCGGTCAGGCGGGCCGGGGCGAGCGAAAGGGAGCGCCGACACTGGGCGACCGGGTGTACGTCGGCGCGAACGCGGTCCTGATCGGCAGGATCACGCTGGGCGACGATGTGGCGGTGGGCGCGGGCGCGGTAGTCACGAAGTCCGTTCCGAGCCGGGCCGTCGTCGCGGGCAACCCGGCCCGCATCC
>JAYVVR010000130.1:0-2040 GCA_043786835.1 Armatimonadota bacterium
GTGGGCGTCAGAATAATTAGGAGTGGGCGTCAGACGCTAGCGCCTCTTACGCTTGATCTGTATTGCCCTTCCCTAACAGGGGAGGGAGCGAGGTACGAGCGGGAGGGGTTCTTAACGGAGGGGTTCCTACTTGTCTAGCTCCGTGCCAAGTAATAGGTGTTCTCGGACCCGCTGACCTTCCGCACCGTGTAACCGGCGATAACAGCCATATCGGCGAGCGGCGCGGCGGGGTCGGCGCCGGCGAAGCTGGCAGTCACCGGTTGGGTCGGGGCCGAAGATACGTCCACAATGACGGTTGCGCCGTAACGGGCGGCGACGGCCTGCATGCCGTCTAAAAAGCTCGTATTGACCGGCGCGGGCGTTGCGGGGTCTGCAGCACCGAAAGGCGTAAAGACTGCCTCGGCCCCGGCGGGCTGGCCGGCGGCATCGGGTTTATACTGGGCCAGTAGGTTGAGCGTACTGCCGGCGGGCGGTGCGGCGACCGGCGCAATCGGAATTTGCAGGCCCTGATGGTTAGTCAGGTGCTGTCCTGAAACAGCGGGAGTCGCATCGGCGAGGTGAGATGGGTCCGTAATCTGCTCGGTCGCCGTGATGACGTAGGCATTCACAGTCGCGCTTGCAACACTCGACGGCAGATGCAGATGGAATTGATGGTAGCTTGTTCCCGCCTGCATGTCAACGCTTTGCACTAGGCCCGTAGTTGGCTCTGCTGTTAATGTCGGCAACATACCGCCGTGATCCAAATCAGGTTTGCTCGGATGCGTCACCAATACTGCGGCGACAACAATGACGGCGAGGGCGGCGAAGGCACCCCCGGTGGCGCGGCGATGGGCGGGCGGCACAAACCAGCCGAGCCAGCTTGGACGGGCGACAGCCGCCTCATGCTGAGTCTGCTGGGCGGTCACCCGCTCCAATATCTTCGCCCGGAAGCCGAGTGGAACGTCCAGTTCTTCCCCCGCCGGCTGCCCCAAGAGAGCGTACACTGACGAAAACTGGGCGTAGTCGGCCTGCGCCGACGGGTTGGCGTCAAAGTGCTGGTCCAGTGCCTGCCGGAGCGCAGGGGTCAGGGCCCCTTCGGCGTAATCAGAGTAGAGTTCCTGTGCGCGTTCGAGTTTCATGGCGGTCGTCCTAATCACCCCCTGGCGATTATTATGCGAATTCATAGTTCTGAAAGAATGATGAATTTGAGGGTTCTGCGCAGGCGAGAGCCTGTCTGCGTCTCTGACGGTGCTAAGAGTTGAAAAGTTCCCGAATGCCGGAAAGTTTTTCTTTCAAGGCCAGTCGCGCCCGGTTCAGCCGGCTTTTCACGGTGCCGATGGGCAAATCCATAATCTCCGCGATCTCTTCATATGACTTTTGCTGGGTATGGTACAGCGTCACCATCGCCCGCTGATACTCTGGCAGATCACCGACGGCTTTTGAGAGAATCAGCGCCCGCTCGGACTCTTCCAGCACGGCTTCTGGGGTAGGAGCGGGGTCTTCGATCTGGCGGGCGACACTGGATTCGCCAAGCTCTAAGTATTCGTCCAAAGACGTTTGCGGGTGGGCTTTGGCTTTCTTGCGCTCATCCAAGAAAACGTTGGTTGTAATTCGAAACAGCCAGGTCGAAAACGACGAGTCGCCGCGAAACGTGCCGATGGCATTGAAGACGCGCAGGAACGCATCCTGGGCAACATCGTTTGCGTCGTCGTAGTTGCCTGTCAGCCGGTACGCGAAGTTATATACCTGCTTCTCGTACTTGCGGACCAGGTCGTTAAATGCCCCGATGTCGCCGCGCTTGCAACGCTCGATTAACGCGCGTTCTTCCGCGGAAACGGTTGCCCGCGGCCGGGAAGGGCGCATCGCTGCCTCATCCATTGTTTTCCCTCGCGGCTCTTTTCAAAATCAGTCTGCTTTTGACAGTCATTAGGCACTATTTTACCCATATTCAGAGCTGTTTTCACGCTGCCTTGTTCTTAGCGTACGTTTCAGTGGAGACAAACTCGAAAAGTGCCGATACAAAAGTGACTGTGATAACTATGCCTCTCCCCGTAACAACTG
>JAYVVR010000131.1:0-2039 GCA_043786835.1 Armatimonadota bacterium
CATGCGGCGAAAGCGAAATACGGGCTGACACTCGACTTTACCGAAGCACTGGTCGGCGGGGCGGCATATGATGCTACCGGCCATCCCCTGCCGCCGGAAACACTGGCGCTGGCAGAAGCGTCCGACGCCATTTACTTCGGCGCAGTCGGCGGCCCGCAGTACGATGCCATTCCTGACCCGAATCTGCGCCCGGAGCGGGGTGCACTGCTGCCCCTGCGTCAGAAGCTGGAGCTGTACGCCAATCTCCGGCCCTGCGTTTTGTACCCCTCGCTGGCGTCGGCCTGCCCTTTGCGGCCTGATTTAGTGGATGGCGGCTTTGACATTTTGGTTGTCCGTGAGCTGACCGGCGGCCTTTATTTCGGGCAGCCGAAAGAGTGGCACGGTGACCGGGCGGTAGACACCTGCGTTTACACAAAAAGCGAAATCACGCGTATTGCACGGGTCGGCTTTGAAGCCGCTCAGAAGCGTGGACGCCGATTACTCAGCGTTGACAAAGCCAATGTCTTGGAAACGTCCCGCTTATGGCGCGAGACTGTGACAGGACTTGCTGCCGAGTATCCAAATGTCGAGTTGTCGCACCAATTAGTAGATGCGACCGCGATGGATTTGGTCCGTCGCCCGCAGTCGTTCGACACCATTGTTACCGAAAACCTATTCGGCGACATTCTCAGCGACGAAGCCGCCCAGCTCACGGGATCGCTGGGAATGCTGCCATCGGCGTCGCTTGGCGCGAAAAAGACCGAATACGGCACCTTTGGCCTCTACGAGCCGAGCCACGGCAGCGCCCCGGACATTGCCGGGACAGGCAAAGCAAACCCGCTGGCAACGATCCTTTCCGGGGCACTCCTGCTTCGCTATTCACTCGGCGCGGAAGCCGCCGCCTGCGGGATTGAAGCGGCGGTCGCGAAGATTTTGGAGTCGGGTTACCGGACATCGGACATTCTTGAAGATGCTCCCGGCGCGGTCCATGTCAACTGCCGCCAGATGGGCGACTTGATTGCCGGCGCGATTATGAGGGGCGAGGATCCACGGGATTAAGAAGTCCCCCCAGCCCCCAATAATGGGGGAGCTAGAAAAGACGTAGGGGCGGTGCGAGACGCGCCTTCTTCTCCTTAATCGAATTCTGTATTGCTCCCCCATTATTGGGGGCTAGGGGGACTTCGGAGGACGGCCATTATGCAAAAAATCGAAGCGATTATCCGGCCTTTGCGCCTTGACCAGGTGAAGCAGGCCCTGGAAGATTTAGGCGTCGTCGGTATGACCGTCACCGACGTGCGCGGGTACGGGCATCAGCGCGGCCACACCGAAAAGTACCGGGGCAATACCTATGTCGTCAATCTGCTGCCCAAGCTTAAGCTGGAATTGGTTGTCGCCGACGCCGTGGCCGAGGCCGTCATGCTGACGATTGAAGAAGCCGCCCGTACCGGCGAAATCGGCGACGGCAAAATCTTCGCGTATCCCGTCGAGCGTGCGATCCGTATCCGCACCGGTGACGAAGGGGATGGGGCGTTGTGAGCAGTAACGTGTTTCCTCAACAAATCCTGAACCGGCTCAGGCTGGCAGGCGACGTAACTGCCGAGGTTGCCTCAACATTGCCGGAGTGCAGGGCACTTGTTCTTATCACGCCACAGGTTGACCCGGAACTTGCAGAATGGGATCAGGTCAGCCGGTGCTGGCGGCGAATCTACGTTGAAGAAAATATTCTTGCTGGCTTTCAAGTCAACCACATCGAGATTGAAACATTGCAAATCGAACAATACTACGATGACAGCATGGACATTGATCTTGAACCTACGATAAACGAGCGCTTTTATGTGCGTTCAGAAGATGAATTAGCTAACCTCGTTTTGCGCTGGATGGCTGACCTCTCTGAGTTTCGTTCCTACTTGCCGAACAGGTATCCTTTGGTCTTTGACCTGTAAATTATGACCACTAAAATAGACATCTATGATACGACGTTGCGGGACGGCTCGCAGGGGGAAGGCATCTCGTTCAGCGTCGAAGACAAAGTCAAAATCGCGCGGCGTTTGGACGCCTTT
>JAYVVR010000132.1:0-2039 GCA_043786835.1 Armatimonadota bacterium
CAGCGTCTTCAAGCGGGGTACGTCTGCACTACTCCGCGCTCCGTTGCCAGGCTGAAAAGCGCGCGTATCTGGGCAGCGCAACTGGTATCCTACTGACCCGCAGCTTCATTATAAAATACTTTAAGAACTATTGCCAGGAATTATGATTATTTAATAGTTTGACGTTTAGACAATCAGTTTGGTCATTTCTGCCTTCTGTGTGTCCTTGAAAACGACTTTGTAGCGCGGTGCCTTCTCGATTTTGGCACCTCTGGCACGACCCGGGGATTTTCCGCGTACCCGGCACGCACGCGCAGGCGTTCCCAACTGCCCAAGAATTGCCGACAGACCCCGCCGCACCTGCGAAGGCGTCACCGGGCGTTCCTTTCGTTCCCAGGGCTGACGCACGAGCGCCAGCTGACGCGCCAGACATAATTGATTGCGCACACACGCCACCAGATCGGTCCAGTGGCTAAACTGCTCGGGCGTACGCAGACGCGCCTGCTCCCACAGCAAGTCCTGCTTGTCGACCCGAAAGCCGTGCTCGAGGCTGTAGCGGCAGGCATACACCGACGGGATCTGTGACAGCGCGGGCATCTGCTGCCCGGTAAACACAAACCAACTCACCCGCGGATCGCGTTTGGTGTCGGGGGCGCCGTGGCGGGTGACACGCAGCAGCGACACCGTAATCTGACGTGCCGCCTTGAAATGCAGATCGTGCCAGCAAGCAACACCCAGTGCCTGCCCGTTCGCATCGCTACCTTCCCAGCACGCGTCGGGGGCGCCGTGGGTGGTGGCATCGTGGCACTTGAAAGCCGCCCCGTCCTTCCTGGGCGCGCCGGGTCCGGGCTTGTCGGGACGCGGGGGCGCGGGGCGAAAGAGCACCCTGTTTTTAGCGAAGCGCAGCAGTTTGTCACAGGCGAGCCCTTCGGTGGCGCTCAGGAAGGGCACACTGCCGTAGTAGCCATCGCCCAGCAGCAGCGGCACCTCGGGCAGGTGGGGCAGCACACTGGCGAGTTGGCGGGCGGCGACTTCACCCTGGGTGGCGGCGCTTTCGACGCGCTGGTTGTCGAGCACATAGGTCCAGCTGCTGGGCGTGGGGGGGAGCACACACAGGCAGGAGAACTGCCAGCCTGCGACGACGGGTTTGCTGCCTTCGGGCAGGTTGGCGGCATGGACATAGGTGCGATCGCGGGCGGTGCGCGAAAGCGGTCGGGCAATAGACGAGGCATCGATGCCCAGCAGCAGGCGCTGTTCCGGCTCGGGAAGCGGGGCGTAGCGGGCAAAGAGGCGCTGCAATGCCGTGCGGTCGATGTCGGCGTTTGCGAAGGCTTTGTACAGGCTCGACCAGCGGCGCGCAAAGTGCGGTGAGAGCGAGAGTTCGATAAAGGACCGGGCGGGCGTTTCGGTCAGCAGAGCATCGGCGGCGTTCATGAGCGCATCGCCTGCGCGGCGAAAGCAGGTATAGAGATCAGCGCGAAAGTCGGAAAATGTGTTAGAATCCATTGGGCAAAGCTCCTGCGTTTAGTCACCAGAAACTTTACCCGATGGCAATGGTAAAGAGTCACAAACGGCTCTGAACCATTGCCTTTTTATCTAAACGTCAAATCATAGTCCATCATTTTAATCATAGGTCATCATAGTCCATAGCCCATCACAGTCTGCATTTATCATAGTCTATCATAGTAGGAGGCAGCATGAGCGATACAAATTCAGGGTCGGGTTTTAACGGGCTGGGTATGGGAATGCACAATATCAGCCGCCTCTCCCATGCCAAGACCCGCTCGATCAGCGCGGAGAATTTCACCGGCGAGAAGAGCCGAGCAGGCATGGCGACCGAAGGAACCGGATTCTCCGCCGCGCGCGAACTCGGACAGGGCTGGAAAGTCTCGCCCTCGATCCACATCCCCGCGCTGCAGACCGTCACACTCGCCGAAATCGAAGGTCCCGGCGCGATCCAGCATATCTGGAACACCGTCCACCCCGACTGGTGGCGCAAACTGATCCTGCGCTTCTACTGGGACGGCGAAGAAACGCCTTCTATCGAAGTCCCGATCGGC
>JAYVVR010000133.1:0-2036 GCA_043786835.1 Armatimonadota bacterium
GGCATGGTCGGAGTTGTCCTGGTCGCCGCGCCGGGCCGTCCGGTTACCCTGGAAGACGCCCGCGAGATTTTAAATGCCCAGCGCCGGTATACCAAGCCGGTCGCCTTGCTTGTCCCCGATGCCGAAGCCGTCCATCAGGCCCGGCTGATTGCTGCCGAGTTTCCCGCCATGAAGTTCGTCTTCTTAGGCATGGGCGGCGAAGACTGGCGGGCCGCGACTGCCGCCGCCAAAAAACATCTCAATATCTATCTGGAGATTTCGGGCAGCCTGGACACGGACAAGATCGCCCAGGCATCGTCGGTGGTGACGGCCCGGAAGCTTTTGTACGGTTCCGGTTTGCCGTCGGGCAGCCCAGAGCTGACACTGGCGCTGGTCGAAAGCGCTCCGACGCTGACGCGGCCTGACCGGAACCGCATTTATTCCGAGAATGCAATCGCCCTGCTGCGAACTCAGGTCGAAGAAGAGGCCGACGACGAGGGTATGGAAGAGTCCGGGCGAGGATACTTGACCGATGCGGAATAAGATGGTCCCCTCCCCCGTCGGAACAGGAGAGGGGAGTCCGAGTCAGAATTCTGGCTCCCCTCTCCCGTTGCCGGGGGAAGGGCGGGGGGTGGGGGCCTCCGAGCGCCGCCTCATCACTTTCCTCATCACCCTCACCGTGTTTGTCACCTGCCTGCCGTATGCCTGGGGCTACTTTCTCGCGCCGGTCATGGGCGAGGGCGGGCATGACTCGTTTTTTATCGGCACCGCGTATAATATTGACGACTACTGCAATTATCTGTCCTGGCTGCGGCAGATGGCCGACGGTCATTTTTTCCTGCACAATTTATTTACGACCGATGCCCAAAAAGACTTAGAGTTCAACGTCTTTTTCTGGTTGCTCGGGCGGTTCATGGCCCTGACCCATTGCGGCCCGCAGCTTGCCTTGCAGGTGGCGCGGGTGGGGGGCGGCCTCGGCCTGCTCTGGCTTATCTCCCGTTTCTATCGCTACTGCCTTCCCAACAACGTCCCGGCCCGGCTGACGGCGTTCGGCTTTGCGTGCCTGAGCAGCGGCTTCGGCTGGACGGTCTGGACCCACTGGCAGGACAAAAATACCAATGCCCCAGTAGACGCCTGGCAGCCGGAAGCGTACACGTTTCTCAGTATTTACACGTCAGCGCTGATGACGGTCAGCACGGTTTTGATCTTAGGTGCGCTGTATGCGCTGCTTTTGGGTGAGCAGACGGGCCGCTGGAAATACGCAATCATCGCGGGTGTCTGCGGCGGTGCTCTCGGCAATATGCACTCTTACGATGTCCTGCATCTCAGCGCCGCCTGGGGCGTCTTTTTGGTCGTCCTGACAATTATTCGGCGCGGTAGGGGAATGGCGCAATCCTGGCTCCGGGCGGTTGTCGCCCTGGCTTTGACATTGCCGACGACGCTCTATATGTACTATGTTTTCAACGCCGAAGCCGTCTTTCACAAACGCGCCAATGTCCCCACGCTGTCCCCGGCCTTCTGGCATTATGTTTTAGCCTACGGTGTCGTATTTCTGCTGGCCGTGCTGGCGGGTGTGCTGGTAGTTCGGAGGAATGCCCCCGCCCCCATTGGAATGGGACAGGGGAGCAATAAAGATAGGGCTTCGCTTGCAACTTCTGGCTCCCCTCTCCCGTCGGCGGGGGAGGGGGCCTCCTCCCTTCCCCTGCTGTTCGCCCTCTGCTGGGCGGTCGGTGGGTTTCTGGTCTGTTACCTGCCGTTCGCGTTTCAGCGCAAAATGCTGATGGGCGAGCATATCCCGCTGTGCCTGCTGGCAGGCGTCGGGGCGGCGTGGCTGGCGGACAAGCTGAAGCCGCAAGTGCGGACGTTCGCGCTGACGGCACTGGTTCTAGTGTCGCTGCCGTCGAACGTATTCTTTTTGGTGCGCGACTTCCGGCACTTGCAGCACAATCGAAGTGAGACACATCTGTCGCCGTTCCTGAGCGCGTCTTTGGTAGACGTTTACCACTGGGTTCGTGCCAATACGCCCGCTGATGCGGCGATTGTCGGGTTTCCGGGGC
>JAYVVR010000134.1:0-2035 GCA_043786835.1 Armatimonadota bacterium
GTCATACCCGCGCTTTTGGTGGCGTTGAGCGAGACCATCGAGACCACAAGACCGATGAGGGCGAGCGCAAACACGATTCGACTAAGCATCATTTTCTCCTTCCGGCGGGTTGCCGGAGCAATTCGACATTACCCATTCTCAAACAAGACGCGCTTTCGCTTCGGAACGAACTGACAACGCAATGCTCTGTCCCAACACCGATAAAAGCGCCAGATTGATCAGAATGGATTGTATTGGAGTGAGTTGGAAGAGTCTGCCGAAACAGTGACAGGGGACAGGTATGCCCTGCATCCAGCGCCATGTAGAGTAAGCCGCGAATACGCTGACGAGAACAATAGAAGCGTGGAGCGCCGGACGTCGAGCAACGGGCAGGAGCAAGAGGAATGCGAGAAGGAATTCGGTGACGAGAAGCAGGGTTGCCGCTTGAGACACAAGAAGAACAGGAACGAGGCGTGAGGCTGCAAGCGTCGATTCGAGTTCGTGGAAGCTGCGGGTTTTGGCGACTGCGGAGGTGAGAAACACGAGACTGAGAATGCCGCTCAGGAGGTGACCCAACAAAGCCGTGCGCTTCGTGCTCGATGTGGATGCAGAGGTCGATGCCAGCTGTGCCGTCATCATGGATTTCGTTCCTTCGTGCGAAGTGAACCTGTCAAGAGATCAGTAGTCGTGCCAGTCCAAAAAAGCTTGGAAGGCGAGGAAGGCGAGGAAGGCGAGGAAGGCGAGGAAGGCGAGGAGTCGCCTGTTGTCCACTATTGCCTTCATTGTCTGGTTACCTTGTCAGTATAATACTGCTTGCATTCTATGTCAAGGGTAGCTCCACATTAAACGGTGACCACTGCATTAGCTCCTTTGGATTGCTGAGCTCCTGCTTTTGCTCCGTTTTCCGGCGGACGCCCCCGCCGTTGGGGCGGCACATACGGCGCAGGCGCAATCCGGTAGCCGAGCAGTTCGCCCACGCTCCAGACATAATCGGTCAGTCCCGCCGCCATTGCCGGAGTGCGCAGCTGTTTATCTTTGGTCAAACTCTGGTGGGGCGTACAGAAGTTGTAGACCGTGCCCACCAGAAACATCCCGTCGGCAACGCTCGTCTCGTGGCGCAGCAAACAGCGCGAACGCCGACAAAAGCCCGCAAGCCGCTGACGAAACGTGGCATTGAGACGCTCGATGTAAGCGGTGTTGAGCACCTGACCGGCGGGCAGCAGACGGGCAATCCCGGCGCAGTCGCCCAACAGATGGCAGACCCGAATGCCCAGGCAGCGCCCTGCCTCCTGCCACTTCACCGTCTGTGCCAGCACGAAACCGGTACAGGCTGTGAGCGCGGGGCGACCGCGTTTGCCCGTCTGCTTTGCCTGGCGAAAGGCGCGGGCGAAGGCGGCTTTGTACGCCGGGAAGCCATCAGTGACCACGAGCAGTGCGCCGGGCAGACAGCAGGCTTTCACGCGGTCGGCAAGCGAGCGGGCGAGGTGTTTGTCGCGCTGCGAGGAGACCACCCCGCCCAGCCACAAGCGTGTCTGCACACACAATGCCATCGCCATCCAGACGATGCGCTTCTGGCAGCGCACCCGGATTTCGTCGGCCTGCACCTGCGGCCTGTGCCGGGGCTGCTCGGTGACGAGGTGGGTATGCACCTGCTCGCAATGCCTGCCCGCTTTGGTCTGCCAACTGCGCACGGTGCGTTCGTCGAGGCGGAAGGCTCGGACGACCGCGGGCACGGGGCAGCCGAAGGCGAGCAGAACCAGCACACAGATGACGGTCTGCGGATCGGTCTTGAGCCGATAGAAGAGCGTGCCTTTGCGCACCGAAAAAGTCGTCTGGCAGTCGCGGCATCGGAAGCGATCTTTGAGACTATCGTGGACGGTGAGATTGCCTGCGTTTTGCCTGCCTCTTGACGGGCAGTCGATATTGGGACAAAATAGAGGCTGTGGGTTCATGGCAAACTCCGTAAGTTTTGGTGTCGTAACCAACTTTACGATTTTGCCAGACCCACTTGTGCCGCTACACCCGCTTTTCACACTTTAATGCAGAGCTACCCAAA
>JAYVVR010000135.1:0-5955 GCA_043786835.1 Armatimonadota bacterium
GGGCCGGGGGTGGGGGCCTCCTAAAATCAGCCCCTTCCCAGGCACGTTTACGTCATTTTATCTGTTTAAATAATAACCATGAACGACACAGAACAAGAACCAGACACTATTCTTTCAGGCCGCACCGCCGACGGCAGCAGTCCGGCTGCGCCGACCGAAGTGCCGCCTGCCGGGCAGCCGTTCTCGCCCTATTACGCCCAGACGCCCGCCGCGCCTGAGTATGCCTATTCCCCAAACCCGCCAAGTCTGCTTCAGCGGTGGAAGGCGAAAGGCGGCATTTTGGGCGGCATCGCATCCGCCCTGCTGCTCGTCGCCAAAGTCGCCGCGCCGGTGCTGGGCCTGCTTGCCAAGTTTAAGTTCCTCGCGCTCGGCGCAAAGCTTTTGCTCGGCTCCGGTTCAATGCTGCTTTCGATGTGGGTCTGGGGCCTTGTCTACGGCTGGAAATTCGGCGTCGGCATCGTGCTTTTGATCTTCATTCACGAATGCGGCCACGCGTTTGCCGCACGGCTGCGCGGCATCCCAACGGGGATTATGGTCTTTATCCCGCTGATGGGCGCGTTCGTGACCACCGGCCGCTACGGCAAATCTATCGTTGAAGACGCGTTCATCGGCATCATGGGCCCTGTGTTCGGCACGGTTGCCGGCCTCGGCTGTTTGCTGCTGTACGCGATTACGCCCGGCCATTCACCGTTCTGGCTGGCTTTAGCGCAGGTCAATTTCTTTATGAACCTGTTCAATCTCGCCCCGACCCCGCCGCTTGACGGCGGCTGGATCACGCCCCTCTTTTCCCCGAAACTGCTTGCCGTCGGCGCGGTCCTGCTGCTATTTTTGGCCCGCTACAACCCGCTGATTATCGTGCTGGCCTTGATGAGCCTGCCGCGCATCATTTCGGGATGGAAAGCCAAGCCCGAAGACAGCCCGTATTATCAAGCCACCGCCGCCGACCGCTGGAAGTTCGGCGCGGCCTATCTCGGTCTAGCCGCCCTGCTCGCTGTCCTCGGCTACAGCGTCCATTCGCACCTTGGCGCAATCCCGCACCCACTGGCGTAAGTTCCCCCTAGCCCCCAATAATGGGGGAACTGGAGGGAGGACGCAGTGCCTCCTTCATTCCTTTCATGCTCCCCCATTATTGGGGGCTGGGGGGGGGGGCTGCTCGGCTTTTTATACAGTTTCTCGGCCCCGATTCCCCGCGCTATCTCACTACCGGACGACAGACCAGCACATGTCTGGTTTCCTGTCGTCCGAAGGACGTTGTTTCCAGCAGATACGAAGTAACGCCGAAGGCATAGAGAAGTTTACTTCCTCGCCTCTTTCGTTCCCCTCACTCTATTTCCCTTCCTCTTTCAGCGCATCCAAAAGCGTCTGGATCTTGGTTTGGGCGACGGCGATGCGCGTGTCTGCTGCGCCGTAGTAGAGAAACAGGTCGTCGCCACGGATGATTGTCCCTGTCGGAAAGATGACGCCGGGAATGAAACCCGTGGACTCATACGGCGCTTTCGGCCCGAACACCCACCGGGGCAGGCGGCGGATGACACGGCGCGGGTTATCCAAATCCAAAAGCGCAAGGCCGGCGCGGTAAATCGGGCCGTGAGACGTACTTTTGACGCCGTGGAAGATGACGAGCCAGCCATCGGGGGTCTCGATGGGAGGCGGGCCGCCGCCGACTTTGTCCCCGTCCCACCACGGGCCGCCCCGCTCCTCGATAATGCACCACGGACGGCCCCAATGGATCAAATCCTCGCTCTCGACCAGCCAGATATGTTCCATGTCGCCAAGTGCGGGCCGGTGCAGCATCCAGTACCGGCCATTGATCTTGCGCGGGAAGACCGACGCATCTTTGTTGTTCGGCGCTAAGACCAACCCGAAGCGGTTGACGCTTTTAAAGTCGGTGGTTGTGGCAAGGCAAACGCCCGCGCCGAGGCTGGAGTAGCCGGTGTAGGCAATCACATACTCACCCCGGTCAGCCAAATACGTCAGGCGCGGGTCCTCCGAGCCGTAAGCCTCGAACGGTGTGTCAAACGCAGACGTGGTGACCGGCCAGTGAGCGCCGGAGTCATTCGGGGCAATCAGTGGGCGGTCTTCAATGCGCCAGCCCGTGAGGCCATCTTTCGAGCGGGCAACGGTGATATGCGAGCTGCCTTCCTGGTCAATGACCCGAATTAGCATCAGCACTTCGTCATTCACCAGATGGGTCGCGGGGTTACAGACACAGTCGCAGGGGTAGGGCATGTCGCTCGGGCTGATAATCGGGTTCAGCGGCGAGCGCGTGAAAAGCTCATGTTCGATCATGGGGCGTTTCCCTTTCGCAGTTGTTGCTGGCCTGTTATACCCAATATTAGGAAACTGGAAATGCTGCCCGGCAGGAAAATCAGCTTTGTCTCGCTAACTTGCCTTTATGGTAAAATCGTCCCCAGCCGCTGAGGCTGCGCCGAGCGGCCTTGTCAAACCCTTGAAGCTGTGGCGAGTACTGCTGCTGGGCCTGCTGCTCATCCCCGTCAACGTTTTCTGGACGATTCTCATCGAAGTCCGCTGGTACACGCTCGACGGCACTTCGCTGCCGCTATTCATCACGCCAATTTTCATGCTCTTTATCCTGGTGCTGCTGAACTTAGGGTGGCGCAAAATTGCGCCGCGCACGTCTGCGCTGCGGCAGGAAGAATTGCTGCTGCTGTATGTCATGCTCGTAGTTTCGTGTACGTTTGCCGGGCATGACACGCTGCAAAACTTGTTCGGATCGATTGCCTATCCGTACTGGCACCGGACCGCCGCAAACAAGTGGGACTCACTCTTTTTCCCGTATCTCCCGAAGTGGCTGGTGGTCTCGGACTATGATGCGCTGGCGGCGATGAACCACGGCGGCATTGATTTGTACAGCCCGCTCGGGCAAACTTATCTGCGGGCCTGGATTTTGCCGCTTCTTTCCTGGGGGCTGCTATTTCTCACGCTGACCGGTATGTATCTCTGTCTGACTATCCTGGTGCGTCGGGCCTGGATCGAAAACGAAAAGCTGACCTTTCCGATTGTGCAGCTTCCGCTGGCGATGACCTCCTCCGCCGCCGGGAAGAACTTTTTCTCAAACCCTGTGATGTGGGCAGGCTTTGCGCTGGCATTTCTGATTTCGTTCGGCAACGGTCTGCACATGCTGGTCCCGTCGGTGCCGGAATTTCATGTCAAGCTGTATGATATCAGCAGTCAGATTACGGCCCGCCCGTGGAGCGCGATCGGATCCACGCAGACCTCGTTTTATCCGTTTGCAGTCGGCCTCGGCTATTTTATGCCGCTGGATTTGTCGTTTTCCTGCTGGTTCTTTTATGTGCTGGCGCGGGTTTTTCGGATTACCGGCAACATCTACGGCTGGGATGCCGGGGCGAACGGTGCACCGACCGGAACATTTCCGTTCTTTGGAATGCAGGCGACTGGGGCGTGGCTTGGGATTGCCTTAATGCTGCTGTACTCTGGGCGCGGCTACTGGCGTCAGGTCTGGGCGTCAGTGCGTCTCGGCGCACGCTCGGAGGACCCGGTTGAAGCGCGTCGGTACCGGGCGGCGCTGGCCGGATTTGCCGTCGGTGTGGTTCTACTCGAGGTCTTTTCCAATTTGATTGGTTTGAACGGCTGGATCGCAGTCGCGTTCTTCTTGATTGTCTTTTTGCTGGGCTTTGTGATTACACGGGTGCGAGCGGAGTTCGGGTCGCCGCATGAGATTGTCTGGGTGAACCCGGTGCAGGTGCTGGTGACGCTGTTTGGGACACGGGCGCTTGGGGCGCATGATTTGACGCTGCTGTCGGCGCTCTACTGGTTCAACCGGGGTTACCGGAACCATCCGATGCCGAACCAGTTAGAAGCGTTCAAGATGCTCGATGGTAAGCCGTCAGTCGGCATCGGCAGCCTGTGCGGCGTTTTGGCGTTCGCGTCGGTGATTAGCCTGCTGTCTACCGACTGGGCACACCTGCACGTTTTGTATGCGTACGGCGGTGAGGGCAAAGCGCCTGGCTTCAAGTCCTGGGTCGGGGCGGAGAGCTACGACCGTCTAGCGGGCTGGCTGGCCCAGCCGATCCCGCCGGCGAGTACGAGCCTGTACTATATTTTGGGCGGTTTCGTGCTGACGCTGGCGCTGTCTTTGATGCGGATTAACTTTGTCTGGTGGCCGTTTCATCCGGCAGGGTATGCGCTCGCGCTGTCGTATGCGATGGAGTATTTCTGGCTGCCGATCTTCATTGCCTGGGGCCTGAAGCTGTTGATTATCCGCTACGGCGGGATTGCGCTGCACCGCCGGGCCATCCCGTTCTTTTTGGGACTCATCCTTGGTGATTACACGATGGGTGCGCTATGGGCGATTATCGGGCCGATTTTGGGAGTGCCGACGTACAAGATTTATTTGTAGGAATACCCACCCCTGCTCGTTCCTCGTTATCCCTCCTGCCCTCCGGGTAGCCAGTGCCGAAACGGGAAGGGTAGCGAGGAACGAGTAGGGGTGGGTTCTTCCGCTCACCACTGCTTACGCCGAAAACGGTGTCAATCGCACCGTGAAAGTAACATCTGACGGCTGAAGCAGGTAGGGAGGCAGAGGGCCGGGGCCGCAGCTCTGGCTGCCGAGACCGCTCTGAGCGTAGTCTATATGCAGGATTGTCTCCGGCCGCGGCTTCAAATCATACGTATGCTGGGCGTCGGTCAAGTCCTGGGTCGTGAAGTGATGGACGCTGACGTTCAAGAGTGTGGGACTGGTCGCAAGCAATCCCAAACCCCGAATATTCGAGAGTGCAGCCCAGCGGACTTCCGACTTGTTGCCGTTCTCCTGGGGGCGAATATAAGATTGGAACTGCTCGGCAACGGTGCCGGAATACACGCTGCGCTTGACACTCTCTTTGCGGTCCGGGTAGCTTTCGTGCGGCCCAAGCCCATCCCAGGCAAAATGATGGAAGCCCGGCATGAGGGTCAGCTCTAAGCCGAGCCGGGGAAGGGGCGGCAGAGATGCACTCAGCGGCTTGACCTGCGTTTCCAGCGTGACAGCGCCGCTGCCGGAAATCGTGTAAGTGTAGGTAACGGCAAATGCAGGGCGCTTAGTAATTGCCGCGAGTACGGTCTGAACAGTGACTTGGACGGTATGTGGCGCAGTCTGCTCCCAGTCGACCGACACGGTGCGTGGAACCAGACGGTCCAGGCCGGCTTTGCGCCATTCTGTCGCCATATGGACATCATTATCGGTTGGTGCCCGCCAGACCGACAGCGCGGGGCCAGAAAGCAAAATTGGCGTGTCTAAATAGTGCCAGTCGGTCAGGGTGCCAGTGCTGCGGTCAAAGCGCAGGGCAAACTCTTCGCCAATAATCTTTAAGCTCCCGGCAGTGTCTGTGATTGACAGTGCCGGCATTACGCCGGCCACAATGGCGGCAGGCACGGACGGTGTCGGCAGGGCAAACTGCGCCCAGGCGATTTCATGGCCGCGCTCTGCCCAAAGAGTATCGGACGCCAGCGAAAATGTGACATCAAGCCAAGTGTCGCCGTTAGGCAGGGTGTACGGGATCGAAACAACGGCGTCCGTGTTGGGTGCGATCTCGGGCAAATCCAGTGTGCCGGACTGGAGGGTTCTGCCGCCTTCGACAACCCGCCAGGATGCCGCTAAGTGGCGGAGCGTCGAAAAGTCGTGCCGGTTTTTGATACGGAGGGTCCCTGCCGCAAGATCTTCGGCGGTCGCAAGCACGGGGGCAATCACTTTCTTGAGTTCCCGCAGCGCTGGATGCGGCACGCGGTCCGGTGAGCAGAGGCCGTCAATGCAAAATGGGCCGTCGTTCGGCACGTCCCCAAAATCGCCGCCGTAGGCGAACCATTCGGTGCCGTTTTCTGTAAACTGCCGAATGCCGTGGTCGGCCCATTCCCAGACGCAGCCGCCGAGGAGGCGCGGGTACTGGTCGATGACATCCCAATAATCCTGAAGGCTGCCGGGACCGTTGCCCATCGCAT
>JAYVVR010000136.1:0-2028 GCA_043786835.1 Armatimonadota bacterium
CCCTTGACCCTCGCGCTCCTGACCAACGACGAAGCGCTCGACATCAATCAAGACCCCCTCGGCAGGCCCGCCGGGCGAATAGCGAAAGACGCCCATGACGGCGAAGTCTGGGCACGTCCGCTTTTCGACGGCACCCGCGCCGTCGGCCTTGTCAATGGGGACGCCGAGCCGCGCGTTTTGACTGTCCGCTGGTCCGACCTCGGCATCGCCGGCACCCAGCCCGTGCGCGACTTGTGGCTTCACAAAGCTGCCGGCACATTTGACGGCAGTTATGCCGTCGAAGTCCCCGCCCATGGCGCGGTGCTATTAAAGATCGGCAAGCCGAACAAAGAATAGTTTGGATGAGGAGTACGAGGGCGTGAACGCCCTCGCTAAGGCTTTATTGGGGTGGGCGGCGCGAACCCCGTTCCCGAAGCCTCCACTCCCGTCTCCTTCGGCCTCCTGCTGGCGCTGGGCCTCAGAGCCGCCGTGGTTGCCTGCCGCAAGCATACCATCGCTGCCTAGTTCTAGCGCGCACTCACAAAACGCCCGGTCTCAGGTAGGAGACTGGGCGTTTTTGTGTTTTGTTTCGCTTGACAAAATCGGGGAAAGGGTTTAGAATATCGGTATGGTTATACCGTTATTTGTGCTGCTCTTGCTGATGATGCTGACTGTTCCCGCCAGGGCGTCAGGGCTGATTGACTGCGAAAAGACCGGGACGCTGACAGCGGCGCATCTGAACCAGCGGCTTCAGACCGTGTTCGGCTCGCTTGCGCCCGCGCCGGCATCCCATGCGGCCTGCTTGTACGCGCTGCGCTACCAGTCGCACGATGCGAAAGGCCGCCGTGTGACACTGAGCGGCCTGCTGGCGCTGCCAGTGGGCGGAGCGCCGCGCGGGCTGGTGGTGTTCACTCACGGCACGACGGCGGACCGGAGCCTGTCGCCGTCACGGTTCACTGGAAAAACGAACTCGCCGGAAGTCGAAGCGGCAGTTCTCGCGTTCGTGTCGGGCGGCTACGCGGCGGTGATGCCAGACTATCTAGGCCTGGGCGTAGACAAAGGCGTCCACCCATATCCGCTGGGGAAAGTCAACTGCGCGTCGGCGATTGATCTGCTGGAACCGGCCCGGACTGCTGCGAAGCGCTTAGGGTCTGCTGTCGGGCCGCGTCTGTTTATCACCGGCTATTCGGAGGGCGGCGCCGTGGCGCTGTGGGCAGTTCGACGTTTGGAGCAGATGCCGGGCGTTTCGGTCACTGCCGCTGCGCCGATGGCTGGGCCGTATGATTTGACCGGGACAACGGCACACTCGCTGGTTGCCCCGACGACGAACCCGAAGATCTTTGCGGCTCGGCTTTATTTACTTGCTTACCTCCTGAACTCAGTTCACAGAGAAGATGGGATCAGGATGACGGACTATGTTGTCCCGGTCATGGCAGCGGTAATCGTAAATGTCTTCGGCAAAAACCTCTCCGATGAGGCAATTATCAAGCGTCTCGCGCTGGCAGCGACACTGCGCGGAGCTAGAAACTCAGTCGGGCGAATCACGACCGGCCGTTTTCAGACAGTGCTGAGGACAACTGATTTGGCTGATCCGGTCCTGCGCGAGCTGCAGATGAATAACTGTTTTGACTGGTCGCCTCGAACAAAGCTGTGTTTGATCTGCCTCGAAAGTGACGGGATTGTGGTGCCGGAAAATACGCACAAAACGCTGAAGGCGATGCGGGCGCGTAGGGTTGGGCCGGAAACGCTGCAAGAATTCGTCATTCACGACCCTAGCTTGAACCATGCGACAGCGCTGGTGCCGTCGCTTGCTCAGGCCCGCCGCTTTTTCGATAAGCAGCGTTAAAAGCCGCCGCTATAGCATATGGGTTCAGTCCAAAGACAAGGCTCTCCGGGTACAATCTGTCTCTATGGCAAAAAGACGGAAGCAGAAGATTACCCCCCGCGCCCTGCTGGAACTGAAAATGCCGGGGGAAGTGGAAATCGCACCGGACAGCAAACGCATCGTTTACGGCGTCAGCGAAACAAACTGGGACGAGAACGCAGTCA
>JAYVVR010000137.1:0-2027 GCA_043786835.1 Armatimonadota bacterium
GCGGGTCAGGCGAGAACCTGGCTCCGGCCCGGCGACCTGCTGGTGGCGATCAGCGGCAGCGGCAACTCGCCGAACATCCTCGCGGCGGTCGAAGCCGCGCACACGCTGGGCGCGGAAACGCTCGGCTGGAGCGGGTTTGACGGCGGCAAACTCGCACGGATCGCTCGGCATAAAATCGTCGTGCCGAAACATAACATGCAGATGGTGGAAGACGTGCATATGATTCTCGGACATCTTATTTACTCAGCCCTGCGCGACCGCCTCTTAGCAGAAACTCTCTCCTGAATGCCCGAAAAAACTTATCAATTCGCGTTTGTCTTAGATCAGCAGGTTGGCCTGAAAACGCAGGCGCTGAACTGGGCCTGCGCCGTCGGCGAAGACCCTGCCGTCCACCCGACCTGGGTTCCCGTCAGCTACGAGGCCGACGGCGGCCTGCTGTCGCGCCTGCCGGGGGTGCCGTCCGGCGTTAAAGGCAGCCTGCGCGGGATCGCCGAAATCAAGGCCGGGCTGGGAGAAAATAATTTCGACGCTGTGCTGTGGGGGACATGGGCCGCGAAATCGGTTCTGCCGCTGGTGTCCGCGTCGCCGGCCTTTCTCGTCATGGATATGACCCCGGTCCAGATGGAAGCAATGGGTGAACTCTACGGCTACGGCTCTGCCCGTGCCCGGTTCGGGGCCGCGCTGAAACGACGTGCGACTGAGAAGCTTTACGCCGAGGCTCGGCACTTGTTCCCGTGGAACGACTGGGTTGCTCAAAGCCTGCACGGCGATTACGGGGTTCCGGCAGACAAAATTACGCCGGTCTCGCCGGGTGTGGATCAAACGCTCTTAAAACCAGACGTCTCGGCCCGCGCCGGAGACGGAAGGGTCCGGCTGCTGTTTGTCGGCGGCGACTTTCCCCGAAAAGGCGGTGACCTGCTGCTGCGCTGGGCGAAAGAGACTAAAACGCGGACGCCATGGGAGCTGCACCTGGTGACCCGCGATCCAGTGCCTGAAGTGCCAGGCGTTTTTGTCCATCATAATATTACCAACAACAGCTCGGAGCTTGTCCGGCTGTATCAGAGCAGCGATTTGGTTGTTCTGCCAACCCGCGCCGACTGTTATTCTCTGGTTGCGATGGAGGCTATGTCCTGCGGCCTGCCCGTCGTGATCTCGAATTTGGGCGGCATTGGGGAGATTGTCACCGACGGCAAAACCGGCGTTTTGCTGGAACCCAACGACTACGCAGGGCTGGCGTCGACGCTGGATACGCTGGTCGAGGATGCCGACCGGCGGCAGGCGCTGGGCGCGGCGGCACTGGCCCATGCCCAAACTCATTTTAATTGCCGGGTCAATTTAGGCCGCATTTTAGAAGCTATGAAGACGGCAGCAGGAGGAAAAACAACGGCATGAAGCTGGGCTTTGCACTGGAATACTCGCTGGGACATACGACCCACGCGCAGAACTTAAAGCGGGCGCTGACCAAACGCGCGGAAATCAGGCCAACATATATAGACCTGCCCTATGACGGCCTCACCGGGGCCTGGACCCGCCTGCCGGGGGTGCGAGGGAACTGGTCTCTGCGGGCATCCCTCGGGGCCTATCTTGGGATGCGCCGGTCTGCCAGACACCTAAGCGGGGCGCTATACCACACGCAGGTGACATCGCTGTTTTCCGCCGGCCTGATGCGCCAAGTGCCGTCCGTCATCTCTTTAGATGCCACGCCGCTTCAATACGACGCGCTCGGGGCCTTCTACGGCCATGTGCCAAGCACAAATGCGCGTCTGGAAGCACTGAAGAAGCGCTTAAACCAGCGGGCATTCGGCGCGGCGAAACATTTGGTAACCTGGTCGGAGTGGGCGAAAGCGTCGCTGGTTGCCGATTACGGGGTCGCGCCGGAAAAGATTTCCGTCATCCCGCCGGGCATTGACACCGACCTCTGGCGTCAGAAGCGCCGGGTACGGACTGCCGGGCCGCTGAAGCTGCTGTTTGTCGGCGGTGACTTTCCCCGAAAAGGCGGCGATACGCTTTTGGAAGCGTTCGGGCGT
>JAYVVR010000138.1:0-15786 GCA_043786835.1 Armatimonadota bacterium
CTCGGCTGCGTCAGCGGGATAGACCTGCCGCCAAAAAAGAATGCCCTGTTTATGGACATTGGGGGCGGCTCGACCGAGCTGATTGTCGGCGACAGTGCCGGGTATGCGTTTCTCGACAGCCTCAAAATGGGGGCCATTCGTCTGACCGCTGAAGGCATCGTAGACGCTTCCGGCCCCGTCTCGCCGTCCGCGTGGGTTGATTTACAGCGCCATGTTCGCGGCCTGCTTGTTCCGGCAGCACGGGCCATCAGTCGGGCCGGGTTCTCGGTCATGTACGGCTCTTCGGGGACTGCCCAGAACCTCGCCGAGATTATCGCTGCCAGCCGGGCTGCCCCTGTCCCAACATCTTTGCGAAACTATGAGCTGTTTCTGCATGACATTCAGGCGGCGACACGGCGATTGTGCGCTCTCACTCTGGAGCAGCGGCGGCGGGTTCCCGGCATCAATCCTGAACGCGCCGATATTATCATTGGCGGCGCGGCGATTTTGCAGACCGTTATGGAAACGGTCGGTGCAGGCTCAATCCGTATCAGTGACCGGGGCCTGCGCGAAGGCATTATCGTAGACCACCTCCGCCGGAGCCTTCCCAGCGCAAAAAGCGCCGGAGACTACAGCGCCCGCCGCCGCTCTATCCGGCAGCTCATGGCGGCGACACGCGTTGATGAAACCCACGCCGCGCACATTGTCCACCTTGCACTGACCTTGTTTGACCAGTGGAAGGCGCTTGGCCTGCATGACTATGGCCGGGCGCGTGAACTTTTAGAATACGCGGCACTGCTCCACGACGCGGGCTTTTTTGTTTCCCACACGGACCATCAGCAGCACTCGTACTATCTCATTCGCCACTCGGAGCTTTTGGGCTTCAACGACCGCGAAATCGAGATCATGGCGAACCTTGCACTGTATCACCGCAAATCTATTCCACGCCGCAAGCACATTCCGTTTGCCCAGCTGGACGCCCGCACCCAGCGTGTCATCCGCGTTTTGTCATGTGCTTTGCGCTTCGCCGAGGCGCTGGACCGCAGCCATCTTATGCTGGTGAGAGATGTCGCTAGTGAAAGGCTGCCAAGGCCCGACCGTGTGCGCTTGACCCTGTACGCGTCCGCCGACGCCCAGCTTGAAGTATGGGCGGCGGAAGCCCAGGCGGCGGCATTCGAGAAGACATTCTTTCTCCCGCTCGAAGTCCGTGTCCTGCCGGTGGTGTCAGTCGCGGCGAACGAATTGACGGCGGAGTCGGTATAGATAAATCTGTGTTGAAGCGACTCCGAAGTCCCCCCAGCCCCCAATAATGGGGGAGCCGGAGGGAGGACGCAGTGCCTCCTGCATTCCCTTCATGCTCCCCCATTATTGGAGGCTAGGGGGTCTGCTCGGCTTTCTATACAGCTTCTAAGATAAACTTGTGTCGAAGCGACACAATTATACATCTAACGACGCTGGTTTCCCGTCGCCGCGATGGCGTTTTTCGGAGCCACGGCATCCATGCCGCGGCACCTCTGTGCCTGTTACTGATTAGAAAGTCCCTGACCACATGAAACATATCAAACAAGTTGCCCTGCTCGGCCTGGCTGGCACTGCCGCCGTGGCCGCTGTCGCCTTTGCCCAGGCGAAAGCCAAAATGGACGCCGCTGCACCGGTTGTTGCCGCCGCCGCGCCTGCCTATTCCCTGCCGGACCAGACCGGCACCATTCGTACAAGCGCCGAAAACAAAGGCAAAGTGACTTTGCTCGCGTTCTATCCTGCCGACTTTACCGGCGGCTGCACAATGGAGGCGCACTCGCTGTCGTCGTCGTACAAAGATCTTAAAGCGATGGGCGTCGCTGTCTACGGCGTCAGTGTCCAGGACCCGAAATCGCACCAGGCGTTCTGTTCCAAAGAAGGCATTCCGTACACACTGCTGGCCGATACCCAGCACAAAATGGCCGCTGACTACGGCGTGTTAATCCCCGGCGCGAACATTGCAAACCGCGTGACGTATATTATTGGGGCCGACGGCAAAGTCGCCTATGTAGACGGCAATGTCAACAGCCATCTCAACACCTGCGGCGACGACTGGATTGCGTGGATCAAAGCCCACCCGGCAGTCAAAACTGCCTCAGGATTGTCATCAGAGTCCGTCCTTAGCCAAGAGGGGCCACGCCTCACGCTTACCGGCTTCAAAACCAGCACCACGGCTGCTATCGGTCAGACTGCTCCTAGCTTTACGCTGCCGAATGCCCAGACCAGTCAAGTGCGGTCGCTCTCTTCGCTGATGCAGGGCAGCAAGGCCACGGTCGTTATGTTTTTGTCCGTCCATTGCCCATACTCAAATGCCTACAACGCTCGCATGATTGCGCTGGCACAGAAGTACGCGCCCAAAGGCGTCTCGTTTGCCAGCATCTTCTCGGACCAGAACGAGTCGGAAGACGAAATCGCAACGTATGCCAAAGCGCAAAAGTTTCCGTTCCCGGCGCTTGTTGACAAAGGCGATGTCTCTGCCGACGCCTACGCCGCACGGGTGACTCCGGAAACCTATGTCATCAACAGCCACGGGACGCTCGTCTATCATGGGCGGATTGACAACGACATGGACCCGGCGAATGTCCACACGCACGATCTGGCAAACGCGCTTGACGAGACACTTGCGGGCAAGACCGTCGCGAAGGCGACGACAAAAGCGTTCGGATGCAGCATCAAGCGATGAGTACCCGCCCAAGAACCCGCGTCCTTCCAAGAACCCACCTCCTTGCTTCGCAGGGGTCCTCCCTGTTAGGGAGGACAAAGAGGCTGATGGCAGTTGTCTTGCCGAAACTCTTCGCCCTCTCTAACAGGGAGGGCCGGCGAGTGATGAGACGGGGTGGGTTCCTGCTCCTTCTCGCCCTTGCCGTTCCCGCCCATGCCGCCGCGCCGCGCGTGGTGCCAGCCGATGCGCCGGCCATCAAACAGGCGATTGCAGCCCAAAAAGGTCATGTCGTACTTGTGAACTTTTGGGCGACCTGGTGCGGACCATGTGTTGCCGAGTTCCCCGCCCTCGTCCGGACTAGCCGCCGGTACCGAGCGTCCGGTCTGCGCGTCTTCTGCATATCGGCGGACCCGCTTAAAGACAAAAACACGAAAGTCGGGCCGTTTTTAGCGAAGTCTGGCGCGGACTTCCCGGCGTTCCTGGAGAAGAGCCGTGATCCCGAAGAGTTTATCAATGCGTTCGACCCCTCCTGGCAAGGCGACCTGCCGCGCACGATCATCTATGACCGGGCAGGGCAGCCCGTGAAGACGCTGACGGGCGAGCAGACTGCCGCAAGTCTTGCGGCAGCAATTCAGCCGTATCTCCTTCCTGTAAAACACGCGACATCACGGCATGACCCAATCCATTCCCCGAAATCTTAACCGGATACTGCCGCTGTTGGCGCTTGGCTTTGCGGCGCTGGATTTATTGGCCGTGTACGGCTTTCTCGGTCAGCGTCTGTACCCGCTGAATCCGGCATGGGTCTACCTGCTGCTGTATGCGATTGCGTTTGGGATTTACGTTTACGCGGCGGGCCGATTGGTGCCGCTGCTGTGTTCAAAAAATGCGCTGGGGCTGATTTTGGGCGGCGCGGCATTGTTTCGGCTGGCGGTTGTGTTTGCCCCGCCGATGCTTTCAACCGACATCTATCTCTATATTTGGGACGGGCGGCTGATCAACCATGGCATTAATCCGTATCATTGGGCACCGAATGCCCTGCCGCTGCAGTTTCTGCGGGACGATATTTGGAGCCGGGCGGAGTACAAGAGCTACCAGTCAATTTATATGCCGATTTCGCAGGGCATCTTCGCGCTTGCGAACCTGCTGTTCGGCAGCAACCCCATCGGCTACAAGTGTGTGTACCTGCTGTTTGATTTTGGGGTCATCGGCCTGCTCTTGACGATCTTGAAGCGGCTTAATCGGCCTCTGACCCAAGTGATTTGGTATGCGTGGTGCCCGCTGCCGATTACTGAAGTCTCGCTGGCGGGGCATCAGGACATTGTCGGCGTTTTCTTTCTGCTGGCGGCGTTTGCCCTGGCGATGCGGGGCGGAAAAACGCTTGCCTGGACGGCGCTCTTGCTGGCGGCGTCGGTAATGACCAAAGGCTTCTCGCTGCTCTTGATCCCTCTGTTTGCGCGGGTGCATGGGCGGGCGTTTCTGGTCTGGGCCGCCTGCGGCCTGCTGTATTTGGGAATGCCGCTTTGGGTCTACTTGCCGGAGTTTTTGCACGGGATGCACCAGTACTTAGAAAATGTCCATGTCAATTCTGGCCTGTTCGGCTGGGTCAATTTGGGACTAAGCTATGTGACAAAGCACTGGCATTATCCAATTACAGAAAAGCTGTCCGACGCCGCCCTGCTTGGCGTCACTTACTGGTCTATCCGGCGTCCGATTGATTCCTATGCCGAACTGCTGCACCGGGCGCTATGGGTGCTGGGCGTGACACTTTTGGTCATCCCGACACTGTTTCCGTGGTACCTGCTCTGGACACTGGTATTCGTGCCGCTGGTAGATGACAGGCCGCGTTTTGCGTTCGTCCTGCTGTCCGGGACTTCGGTTCTTTTGTACGTTTACTATTTTTCGTTTCAGGCGTACTGGTGGGTGTCGGTTGCCGAGTACGGCCCATTTTACCTTTTGCTAGCCTGGGAACTTTGGAAAGCGAAACAGTCTCATGCGCGTGATGACCTACAACATTCGGGGCTGCCTGGGGATGGACAGGGTGCGCTCGGCGGAGCGCATTTGTGAGACAATTCTCGCCCAAAGCCCTGACATTATCTGCTTGCAGGAAGTCCATCAGCGCCTGCCGCAAAGCCACTTTGCCGACAACCCCAAACAATTCGAGAAGCATTTGGGCCTGCCGGTGACATTTCAGGCGAACCTGCGCCTCGGCCTCGGCGGCTACGGGGTCGCGGTCGTCTCGCGCTATCCGGTCGGCACGGTCCAGAACCATCTGCTGCCGAGTGTCCGCGAGCAGCGCGGCGTCTTGGAAGTGCGTCTCGACACGCCCTCCGGCCCGCTTGTCATCTTCAACACCCATTTCGGCCTCAGTGGGGACGAACGGGTGAAGCAGGCCGCAAGTCTCGCCGCCCTTGTCCAATCGGCCCGTTACCCGGTGATTGTCTGCGGCGACTTCAACGAACGTGCCGATGCCCCCGCCGTCCGTGCTTTGCTATCCCAAACCGGCCTGTCCGATGCCGATGCCGTCGAAGACCGCTGGACCTATCCGACAAATGCTCTGGAAGGCCGCATTGACTATTTATTTTATTCGCCGCCGCTGACCTGCCAAAGCGTCTCGGTGATTGAAAGTCAGGCATCCGACCATTTGCCGGTGGTCGGGGAGTTTGGGCAATAAGCCATGAAGAACCATGCAATAAATTGCACGGCTACACGGCGCGGACGCCACAAAACACCCGCTTCGCGGGGTTAGGAGCAGGCATTTGCGTAGGGGCGGGGCTTGCCCCCGCCCTCCTAATCTTGATGCGAAAAACGAGAGAATGCAAAGGGTAGGGGCAAGCCCTACGCCCTACCCGGAAACATAATCGCAGTCCCGCGAAGCGGTACTTCGTAGCGTCTTCGCTGTGTAGCCGTGTGTTTCAACACATGGTCCGAAACGCATCACGTTCACCAGAAAGCCCAACAAATGACAGACCCGGAAGAAGAACGCTGGCGCAAGAAATATCCGAACTTTCCCGGTGTGCAGAAATGCGCGGAATTGCTGCGAAGCCCAAACGTCAATGGGACGTGGGTAGACATTATCTGTCTGGAGTTACAAGACCATGCGGCTGAGTGCTTTCCAGAACTTGTAGCAGCGATTAGGGCAGAAGAGAATGAGCCAATAAAAACGCTTTTGCTGGCTGCGCTTGCTGAAGCTGGGCTGCCCGAAGCCATGTCACTACTTGCCGAAAACTTACATTCAGCCAATGAAAGGCTGCGCCACTGGTCGGAATTTGGCTTAGAGAAAATCGGCACCAAAGAAGCACGGGCAATCCTTTGGAACTACCGTCAGCGCTAATGCACACGCATCAGGAAGAACAGGACATAGTAGTAAGCGAGGGGGGCAGAGAAGAGCATCGAGTCGATGCGGTCTAAAATGCCGCCGTGGCCGGGCAGCACCGCGCCGAAGTCTTTGACGCCGAGATCACGCTTCAAGACCGACTCGCACAAATCGCCAATCTGGCCGGCAATCGCGCAGAGAGCCGCAAGGCCGAGCGCGTGGACCATCGGCAGATGAAGCCACCAGCCGAGCGCCGCGCCGGTGAGGAGAGAAGTCAGGACGCCACCGAAAGAACCTTCCCAGGTCTTGCCTGGCGAGACGTTCGGGGCCATCTTGTGCCGCCCAAACGCTTTGCCGAAGAACAGCGCTCCCGTATCGGACATCCAGGTGCAGGCAGAGACGAAAATGACCAGCCATTCACCGGGGGTCGTGTGGGCAATCGGCGGGATGAGCAGGGGGATATTCTCGCCGCTAAACTTGATCATTCCCGGCTGCATTCCGTGAAGCAGAGTGAGATAAGAAAACAGCCAGCCGACATAAACTGCGCCGAGAAGCGTCGTGCCGATGGTCACAATCGGCTTCGGACGGCGCTTGAACAACTCGGTCAGCAGCGTCGTGATGACCAAAAGCAGCAGCAGCGCGGGCAGGAACGGGCCGAACTGCCGGCCGTTATGGGTCCAGGCAATAATCTGGAACGCGACGCACGCAAGGATGCCTAAGAATTCGCTCGGCTCGCCGCCCTGTTTTTTGACCGCCCGGTACATTTCTAACGTGCCGCCGACGGACAGCAGAGCGACAGTTAGCGCGAATGGCAGGCCGTTGCCGTAGAAGTTGACCAGAATGTAGGCTCCGGCGGCCAGCAAACCCACGGCAATGCGAATGAGCATGGAGCGCTCACTCATAAAGTGCTTTTTCGGCGGGGTGCTAACATCCAAAGCGGGTTTCTGCGTAGGTGTAATCATCTAAGTTATCAGTGTCGTAGGCAAGCGAAGGGTCGGCAGCGTCAATCACCTGGACCTGTCCGCCCAGCAGATACTCGGCGCGGGCGGTCACGGTCGAGAGTGTCAGCGTTCGGGTCGCAAGCTGCCAGAGCAGACGCGGGCCGGCAATGCCCGCGATATGCCACGGCGACTTACGGGCACTAAACAGCTTGTCGAACAAGCCTTCGCGCTGGGTCAGCAAGTCAGGCTGAAGCTGGAAGAGACCGCCCAATGTGATTGGCCCAGTCTCCAGCAGCCACGTGAACTCCGACGGCGGAGCGCCCGGAAACGCGGTTTCGTAAGCGTCGGCACGGACTAAGCCGACGGTGACTTGCGCGTCAGGTCGGCAGGTGGCAACAAACTTTCGGACGCTCGGCACGGTAATCAGCGGCAAGTCAGACGCACACAGCAGGGCAGGCGTATCCTGCCGGGCATGGCTGAGGCCAAGGCGCATATTCTCCGGGCCGCTCCTGCCCGCCGGCAGCCAAAGGTCAACACCAGTCACTGCTTGCGCAACGGCGTTAGGTGCAACGCAAATTATTCGCGCGTCGGGCATTGCGTCCCGAAGCACACTGACAATAATTTGCAGTAGCAGCGTTCGGTTCGGCCCGAACGGTGCAAGTGCCCGGTAAGGGCTGCCGATGCGCTCGGCAAAACTTGCATCAATTTCGCCGCCTGCCGGGATTACAATGTCGGTCATGGACCGGGAACCAGAAATGGTAGTGCGCCAGGGAGAATACGGACTGTCGCGGGTGTCGTGCCTACCACTTCGCCGTCAATCAGAAGCGGCTGCGGTGGGTTGGCGTCTACTCTTAAGTGCTTGACACGGTACATCGAAACTGCCGCACAGCGCAGGTGACGGCCTGAGAAGATCTGGGTTAGATTGTATAAAAGCGTCAGCTTCGACACTTCGGCGACTAAACAGACATCTAAAAAGCCATCGTCAACTCTCGCACCGGGCGCGATCTTCATGCCGCCGCCAGTCGTTTCTGCATTCGCAAACGATACAAACATTGCTTTTAAAGTGCGCGGCTGGGTGTCGTCAAGTGTCAAAGTCAGCACAAACGGCTGAAAACGCACGAGCGTCAAAACTGCGCCCCAGATGTACGCCAGCGGCCCGGATAAGAACCGAATGCCGGAATTGACGGTCCGTGCAGTCAGGGCATCGTAGCCGGTGCCGGCCAGCACCAGAAAGTGGCGCGGCCCGCCGGTACCCGCGCCGTCAATCACCCCAACATCTACATTCTCGGTCCTGCCTGAAACCAGCGTCTCGCAGGCGACTTCTAAACTGCCGTACAGACCCAAAGCACGGGCGAAATCGTTGCCGGTTCCGTAGGGAATCAAGCCGACGGTCGCGCCGGTGCCAAGCACCCCGTTCATGACTTCGTGCAGTGTGCCGTCGCCGCCGACCGCGACAACCAGACGTGTCCCGGCCGCCGCCGCGAGATGGGCCAGCACCGCCGCGTCGCCACTTTTCTCCGTCAACTGCCACTGCCAGTCTGACGCTGCGCTTCCCAGAAGCCGCTTGATTTCCGGCACCTGCCGCCCGGCCTTGCCGCGTCCTGCCGCCGGGTTCACGATCAGCACGACCTCGGGCACACTGCGACTTGTCATAGCGGCATTATATCACAATCAGTTGACTGTTACAAGATGTGAGCAGACAGGGCAGGAACATAGAGGTATGACGGTGAACAAAATAAGAGTGGATAGAGAGGGCGAATATAAGATTCATTTCATTGCGTTCGCCCTTCCTGTAAAAGTTCGCCCTTCTTACCATTTTTAAAGGAACCCGAAATTGCCGCAAATAGACATGCCGTTGGAACAGTTATTGACGTACATGGGCCGAAACCCGCGTCCCGCCGATTTTGACGAGTTTTGGGACCACTCAGTCGCCGAAATGGCGGCGCTTGACCCGGAAATCGAGATGAGACCTGTAAACCTCAAAGCCGCCGGGGCTGAGTGCTTTGATCTCTACTTTACAGGTGTCGACGGTGCACGGGTTCATGCGAAGTATTTGCGGCCTAAAAATGCGTCGGCCGCCCCTCATCCGGCCCTCGTGATGTTTCACGGCTACGGCGCAAACAGCGGCGGCTGGGTGGACAAGCTGGCCTATGTAGCTCAGGGCTACTCGGTGGCGGCGCTCGACGTGCGCGGGCAAGGGGGCTTATCGGAAGACAGCGGCGGGACGACGGGCCGGACTTCAAGCGGGCATTTTATCCGGGGGATTGACGACGGGCCGGAGAAGATGCTGTTCCGGTCGGTGTTTCTCGACTGTGCCCAGCTTGCGCGGATCGTGATGGACATGCCCGAAGTGGACGGGGTGCGGGTGGGGGCGACCGGCGGCTCGCAGGGCGGTGCTTTAACGCTTGTGTGCGCGTCGCTTGAACCTCGGATTGCGCGTGCTGCCGCGTCGTTTCCCTTTTTGTGTGACTACAAGCGAGTGTGGGAAATGGACCTGGCCGTGGCCGCGTATACCGAGATTCGTGAGTATTTCCGCTCGTTCGACCCGCGTCATCTGCGCGAAGATGAGATTTTCACCCGACTTGGCTATGTAGATGTCCAGTTTTTTGCCCAGCGCATTCAAGCGCGGACACTGATGCTGGTCGGTCTGATGGATACAGTCTGCCCGCCGTCCACGCAGTTCGCGGCGTTCAACAAGATCATGGCTCCGAAAGAGTTTCTGATTTATCCTGATTTTGGCCATGAAGACCCGCCCGGCGCTGCCGACGCCGTGTTTGAGTTCTTCGCGGGGCTGTAAGAACCTCACCCCGCCTCGTTCCTCGGCGACCCTCTCCTTGAAAAAGGAGAGGGTTGGGATAATATGGATGTGAAACAGGCGCGAAAGGCGCGGATATGTATGCAAAGAGGGGATGGCAAGCAGCGCCCCTGCACCGATTTAACCTTCTTCACCCTCTCCTTTCGGAGGGAGAGGGGCGCCGAGGAACGAGGCGGGGTGAGGTTTCCTAAAATAGCGGTTCGGCTTCGGAAAGCATGTCGCAGGTCTGGCTTGCGACTTCCTCAAAATCGTCTGCGGTAAGCTGAAGCCGCGACAGGGCTTCGGGCTGAAGCGTGTAGGCGAGGCCGTCTAGCCCTAATCCAATACCGAGGGTCAGGCAGATGGCGTCGGCGACATGCACCAGGCAGGGTAGGGGCGAGTCGCCAGGGGCCTCCAATGGAGTGTGATGGTAACGCACGGCGGCTACCAGTGATGCTGGCAGGTTCCAGCGCTCAAGCAGGCACGCACCCGCTTCGGCATGGTCAAATGAGAAGATTGCCTGCTCGGCTTCGGAATAAGTCATCTCGCCGGATGCGGCTTGGATTAAAACCTGGATAAACTGATCGCGCAGGTACAGGTTCATTACGACTTTGCCCAAATCATGCAGCAGGCCCGCGACAAACGCTTCTTCCGTGCCACGGTATTTTGTGCGTTTCGCCAGCGCCTGCGCCGCCGACGCACACGCCAGCGAGTGCCGGAGCAGAGCGCCGCGCGGCAGGCCGTATCCAGCGACTTCGGCTTCCAGCAGCTCCTGACAGCCAGTCGCCATCACCAAATTGCGCGTTGTTCGCATGCCAAGAATGACGACGGCTTCGGAAACAGTCGCGACACGACGGCTGGAGCCGTAGAACGCCGAGTTTGCGAGTTTCAGAACCCGCGCCGCCAGGGCTTGATCAGAGATCAGCACCCGTGCAATGTCGGCGATGCCGGCTTTAGGGTTGTCCGTCAGATGGATAACCCGAACAACGGTGTCTGGCAGCGCAGGCAGGTCGCGGACCTGACGTACCAGCGCATCAAGGCGCTCAGTTTCCATAGCGCACTCCTTCCCCAAGCCCGTACCCATAAGGCACTGTCAGAACCGGCGCGAGAACCGGGTCCGTGCGCCGTCCCAGAGTTGCGAGAAGCCGCTCAGGCAGGCCGACCGGACGCACCCAAACATGGCCGGTTCCGGCTTCCAGTGTTACCGTCCGCCCGCCATGCCCGCCGGTGTCTTCCGCGCACAGGGGGACACCAACCCGCGAAAGCTGCTCTTTCAAGGCCAGCACATTGCGCTGCCCGATTTCAAGGCGCGACAGGACTGCAAAATCGCCGGCTCCGATGTTCGGCGGGCTGAAAATCTGTGCGCCGCCGACAAGCACGGCCCGGACCAGGCGGCTCGACCCGCCGTCCCGGGTGATCTCCGCCAATGCATGAAGCAGTGCCGTATCCGCGCACTTGCCGGGCAGGGGAGTGACCCCGACGCGGCCCGAGGCCGCCGGCAAAGTTTGGGGCAGGACTACATGGACCAGCAGCGCAATCTGCGCCAGCGGCTCATACAGGCATAGCCCCACGCACGCACCTAGCCCGCAGGCTTGCAGGCGCTGTCCCGAGGTGCGTTCGAGCGCCGTTTCCCCCATTTCTACCGTCGTTGTCGTCGCCATAACAAAGTTGCCTCTGATTTGATTATGGCAATCAGGGGACGTTACTCCAGGGAGCGTGCTTTGAATGCCGCCTAATCCAGTAAAAGCACGGTAACTTCAGTGCCGGCAGGAAAGAGGGCGGTTGCGGGCGGCAGTACTAGCAGAGCATTTGCCTGAACAAGGGGACTCAGCATTCCTGACCCCTGCGCTCCCGTTGTTCGGACTGTATAACGGCCAGGTTCCCCTGACACAACCGCCCGCTGATATGACTGCCGCCCCGGCGTGTGATCGGCATCCTCGGTCAGAATCGCTCTTGTTTCGGGCCGCGCAAGCTGTGAGTGCCCGGCGAGCTTACGGAGAGCTGGGCGGACAAACAGCTCGAATGTCACCATCGAAGAGGCCGGGTTGCCGGGCAGACCGAAAAAAAGAGTCTGATCCCACTGCCCAAAGGCCAGTGGCTTGCCTGGCCGGATTGCGACCCTCCAAAAGTCTACCGTTCCGCGCTCGGCAAAAACGGCTTTGACGTAGTCAAAGTCTCCGACCGAAACCCCGCCGCTGGTAATCAAAATGTCGGCCCCGGCACACGAGTCAAACGCTTCACGCAGTGCGTCCGGCGTATCCCGCGCATGAAGCTGCCGGACAACAATTCCGCCTGCCTGCTGAACCTGTGCCGCCAGGGCATACGCGTTCGAGTTATAAATCTGGCCGCGTTCAAGCTGTGTTCCCGGTTCGATCAGCTCATCGCCCGTTGACACAATCGCGACCCGTGGCTTCGGGTACGCCAAAATCTCAGCACGTCCCACCGTCGCTGCCATGCCGATTTCCGCCGGCCTTAGCCGTGCATTTTTAGGAACGACAACGCTCCCACGCTGCGTCTCTTCCCCCGCTCGCCGAATATGCTGCCCGCGCTCGACCGCTTCCAAAAACGCGACGCTGCCGTCCGCCCGCGCTTCCGTATCTTCGATGGGAACGACCGTATCCGCCCCGTTCGGGACTGGTGCCCCGGTCATAATCCGCAGCGCTTGGCCCGGGAAGAGAGTTGGAATATCCAATGCCCCGGCAGCAATCTCGCCGGTCACGGGAAGTATGGTGGGAATGGTTTGGAGGTCGGCGGCCCGCACCGCGAATCCGTCCATGCTGCTGTTATCGAACGGCGGCAGATCAAACGGCGTCGTAATGTCTTCGGCCAAAACAAGGCCGAGCGCGTCTGCGAGCGGCGTCTGGATAGGAGCGAGTGTTGCTGCTTGGGCAAGAATCTGGGCAAGGGCATCTTTGTAGGTAAGCATAGGGTTCCCTACCCTGAACGGCAGGGCTTTAAAAGTGCAAGTCCCCGCCTTCGCGGGCAAGGGTGTCGTAGTGTTAGGGCCCTGAATGGCAGGCTTTAGGGTTACCGTTTAAGCGCAGGGTAATCGGCCTTAGCTTCTCTGAGTGTCTTGGCGCGTGGGCCACCGCCGACGGTAATATAGCGATGCCAGCCCTCGGGCAGCTTATCATCAACCGGAACACTGTCATGGGTTTGCTGCCAGCGATAACCGCGTCGCGCCAAAAGCTCCACCTTGCGCCACTGCTGAACATTTTCTTTGCGCGGCGGCTTGAAACCCTTGCCCATATTGTGCATCTCAACTTTGCACTGCGGGCACTTGACTTTGTCTAGCTTCTCAGTCCTGCGCGTCCACGCCATCTGGTTGAACATTTTGCGGCAAGAGAAGCAGGCATAATGCATATTGTAATTGATGTACCGCCACTGGTTAGCCTCAGTGTTCAATCGTCCTGTTCGTTTTGGTTTCATTCGCTATGACCGACTCTCATTTAATCTTCGCCCGCGGAGGCGGGGAATTGCCCTTTGAAGCACGGGGGTTCAGACCCGTGTTCTCCATTCTCAACCTGTTGGATGCCCCGTTTCGCGCACGTTCAGCACGTCAACCGCATGGGGCAGGAGCGGGACCAAACTTTGCGTTCCATCGGACGCGCCCGATGGGCTGCCGGGCAGATTGACGATAAGCGTTGCGCCGCGTATCCCGGCGACCCCGCGCGACAGCGCGGCGAACGGGGTCTGTTTCAGACCCTCCCACAAAAGAAACTGGCTGATATTCGGCGCAAGCCGGTCCAAGACTTTGCCGGTCGCTTCCGGGGTCACGTCGCGCGGGCTAAAGCCGGTGCCGCCGGTCGTCAATATGACCGAGCAGTCGTATTCGTCGCACCACCGCCGCAGCGTTTCCGTGATTGTCTTTTTGTCGTCAGGAACGATAGCTTCGAGCGCTACCACAAACTGATCGCCCGGCAGAGCGGCTTTAATGGCCGGCCCCGACAAATCCTCCCGCTCGCCCCGACTGCATTTATCGCTGACGGTTAAAACGCCGACCCGAATTCGCTGTTCCATAAAAAGTCCCCGCTCTTTCCTCCGGTCTTCGAGACCAGATGCACCCGCTCGATAGTCATGCGCTTGTCCACGGCTTTTGCCATGTCATAAATCGTCAGCGCGGCCACCGTCGCCGCCGTCAGCGCTTCCATTTCAACGCCGGTCTGCGCCGTTGTCGTGGCCGACGTTTTGATTGTAATCTGCCCGTCGCCAAACTCAAAGTCTACCGACACGTCCGACAAGGGCAAAGAATGACACAGGGGGATTAACTCATCCGTCCGCTTCGCCGCCAGTATTCCAGCGACCCGCGCGACCCCGAGTGCGTCCCCTTTGGCGAGTTCGTTTTGGCGAATTCGCTCTAACGTCTCCGGCAGCATCGTGACAACTGCCTGCGCCGTCGCCACCCGCCGGGTCACGTCTTTCGCGGACACATCCACCATCCGTGCCTTGCCCGCGTCGTCAATATGCGTTAAATCAGACATAATTGCTTCCGTTCACTGTTCGGCTCACCGGGTCAATGTGAACCCGTGGTCTGCCGCACTGCCGGACATACTCGACAACGCCCGCTGTGCCGCCTAAACCCGTCTTGATCTTGTCCCCAATCGCTGTGAGATCAAGCAGCACCTCTAAATTGTGGGTCTGGAAACTCCGGTAAAAGTTGAACTCTCCGGCAGTTGCTGGAAAGCCAGGCCATTTCAGTGCTCGGCAAATGCGCTCTTTCAGGGCAATCGCGACGGTGTAGCCGCACAGATAAACAGACATACCGTACTTTCGACTGGTTTTGAGCAGCTCTGCCGACTGCAAGTACTCCTGCGCTGCTTTTCGTAAATCACTTCGTGTGATCATCGGTGCCTCCTTGCTGTGTATTTTGCTGCTGCGTTTATTATACCCGGCACTTCCTGCACAAATAAGCACGGGCAGTCTTGACAGCAGTAGTAGACATATGCTATTATTCCAAAACCCCGTAAGTAGAAAGGAGTCTACTATCAACAATGCTCGGCTGGCTTTTTTTAGACATGAACTCGTTTTTTGCGTCGGTCGAGCAGCAGGAACACCCCCGGCTGCGCGGCAAACCTGTCGCGGTGGTGCCGCTGCTGTCGGATACGACCTGTTGCATTGCGGCGTCGTATGAAGCCAAGGCATTTGGAGTAAAGACCGGGACGAACGTTGCGGACGCAAAACGCCTCTGTCCCAACCTGCATATTATCGAAGCAAAGCATGAGCCGTACCGGCAGTACAGCAGGCGCATTCAGGCCGTGGTCGAGGACTGTTTGCCTGTCACCGAAGTCTGGTCGGTGGACGAAATGGTCTGCCGTTTGTGGGACAATGAGCGGCAGTTGTGGGACGCCATGCGGCTGGCGGAACTCATCAAAACGCGGATCAAATCGGAAGTCGGCGAGTGCATGCACTGCTCGGTCGGCCTCGGGCTGAACCCGTTTCTCGCAAAAGTAGCGGCGGAGCTTCAGAAGCCGAACGGGCTGGGCGTGATTGATGCCGATGACCTGCCGCACAAGCTGTACCGAATGGCCCTGACCGACTTCCCGGGGATTTCCAAAGGCATGGAAGCGCGGCTGCACGGCGCTGGGGTTTTTACGACCGAACAGATGTACGCGCTTACAGTAGACCAGATGCGCCGGGTCTGGGGCGGCATCGGTGGGGAGCGCTGGTGGCATCAGCTTCGCGGGCATGAAGTTGCGCTGCCGCCAACGGTTCGCAAAAGTGTCGGTCATTCCCATGTGCTGCCGCCGGAGTTGCGGACCCCGGCGGGCGCGGAAGCGGTGGTCGGACGGCTGCTCGAAAAAGCGGCGGAGCGGATGCGGCATTTGGGGTATCAGGCCCGCGGGTTGTCGGTCCATGCCCGGTCAGCAGACGGCCGGTGCTGGGAAGCTAAACGCCGCTTAACAGCCTGCGGGGATACCTGGACGCTGTTCTCTGCGCTGGCCTCAATTTGGGAGCATCCGTTCCCTTCGGTGAAGCAGGTTGGAGTCGTGTTGTATGACCTGTTGCCGGACTCATCGGTGACTTTGCCGCTGTTCGACGCCGATACCCGGCGCCTCGAAGCCTCCCGTGCGGTAGACAC
>JAYVVR010000139.1:0-2019 GCA_043786835.1 Armatimonadota bacterium
GTTGAATCGCGTGTGAGATTAATGTCTACAAAGCGCTCGTAATGGCCTAAGTCTAAATCCGTTTCCGCGCCGTCGTCGGTGACAAATACTTCGCCATGCTGATAGGGGTTCATGGTCCCGGCGTCTACGTTGATGTACGGGTCAAGCTTGGTCATGGTGACGCCGAAGCCGCGATTACGGAGCAGGCGGCCTAAACTGGCGGTCGTGATGCCTTTGCCGATGGACGACACAACGCCGCCGGTGACGAAAATATACTTTGTAGACATGAAGCTCCTGACGAGATGGGCAAAGAATAGCGAAAATTGGGGGCGCGGGGGAATGCGGCGTTGGCAAGTATCGCCCACGCGCCCGGTTATTATGGCATATTGCGGGGGGATTTGGCAAGGAGTAAGAACCCCTGCGAGACGGCTTCATAGGGGGGCGCGGCGGCGTCATCAGCGGCAATGGTAATTACGATTCTAAGAGAGGCCGGCATTCGGACGGCTCGAACTTCCTGTTTGCCGACGGCCATGTGGAGTGGCTGCGCGGCTCCCAGGTTTCCAGCGGCAACTCGGCGACCAACGCCACCAATCCCGAAACGGGCGCGACGGCGCAGGGAACCCAGGGCAGTACCTGCGCGGTCACTTTCAGCGGTTCCTAAACTTGTTCATGCACGAAAGCGCCGGATCTTCTGCACCGGTACTTTTTTCGGCATTTTTTTGGACAGCGTTTAAACGTGCAGGATTTCCGGACTTTGATGCCGAACACTAAGAGTGAGAATTATTTGGGGGGATTACGCGCATGGCATCCTACGATGCAAAGATTAGCGGATACACAGTCACAATTAACTACCAGCAGGGCGGAACCAATCAAATCGGGGTCAAAAAGCCTGCGAAGGTGAAAGCCTGGGCGATCTGCCCGGTTTCTGAAAAGCGCATCGAAGGCGCGTCAAACTCGATGGGCGAGTCAACGCGCATGGTGGAAAAGCTGGTCGCCGAGTGCATCCAGGTCTCGCTCGAAGCCAAAGAAGCTGAAGCCGCCGTTCCAGCCGGCGGCAAATAGAGCCAAAAGCAAACAGCGAGGGAGTGAACTCCCTCGCTGTTTGTGCTTTAAACCCGGCGCAGCAAAAGGGCGCTGATGTCGTCTATGAAGGGGCGGCCGGCGTAAGCCTCGGCGGCCTGGACAATCTGTTCGGCGGCGGCCTGGGTGTTAGAAACGCTTACCGAGGCTTGCAGGAGGGCGATCATCCCGGGGGTGCCGAGCATATTTTGGTGGTCCGGCCCCGCTTCTGCAAGGCCGTCGGTGTGAACCAGCAGGCGGTCGCCTGGCGCAAGCATCAGGCGGGTTTCAGAATAGGCCGCGTCTAAGTCTACTCCGAGCGGTGGGCCGGTCGACTCAACTATGGTAACTAATCCCGTGGCGGCAGAATGCAGGGCCGGCTCCTGCCCGCAAATGACGCAGACAATCTCCCCCGTCTGCGGCGAATATATCCCGACAAACAGCGTGGCGAAGCCCACCAAAAACCCCTGTCCGGTCAAGACGGCATTCAGGTGCCGGACTGCGTCCAAAACGCCCGAAGACTGGTGCAGGCTGTAGCGGAGCATAGGACGGACTGTCGCCGCCTGTGCGGCGGCAGGGAGGCCATTACCAGAAATGTCTCCCAATACCAGCACGTAATGCTCGGCGTCAAGCGGAAAAATATCGCAGAAGTCGCCGCCGAGAGCAGCTTCTTTTAAGGCCGGCCGTAGAACTGCGCCGACACTCAGGCCCGGAAGATGTCTGGGCAGGGGCGGCTGCAAGGACCGCGCCCAGGCGGAGACGATGCGCTGCTGGGTTTCCTGAGCGCTGATCGTTTCCAGCGCAGCTTTCAGTTCTCCGGCGACTGTTTCGGTCAGCTTGATTTCGCCGGGTGTCCAGTGCCGACTGTCTTTCGTCATCACGGCGGCCAGGACACAGTGGTGAGGAGCGGGAGACAGCGGGACCCGGAGCAGCGCCCGCAGGTCGAGGCAGGGGTTCGCGCCGGTGGGAGGCAGCCGCCGG
>JAYVVR010000140.1:0-2018 GCA_043786835.1 Armatimonadota bacterium
CCGGGAATGGCAGTTGCCGATGTTGGCACCGGCTCCGGGATACTCGCCATTGCAGCGGCGAAACTCGGTGCGGTAACCGTTGCCGCCAATGACAACGACCCGCTTGCCGTCAAGATTGCCGCAGAAAACGCCGCCGTCAACGGCGTCTCGGTTGCTGTTGGGGACACGCTGCCGCCCGGCCCGTATGCGGTTGTTGTCGCGAACATCCTGGCCGACGTGATTATCGGCATGGCGGGTCAGCTTGCTGCTTGGACTGAGCCGAACGGCACACTCATTGCCTCCGGCATCATAGACACCCGCGAAGCCGATGTTCGCCAAGCTGTTGAAGCCGCCGGTTTTGTCTCGAAAGACACCCGGCATCAAGGCGAATGGGTCGCGCTGATTTTCGAGCGGCATCATTAGGAGTCCCCCTAGCCCCTAATAATGGGGGAACCGGACGCAAACGGGGCGTATTTGTTTTTATCTTGCTCCCCCATTATTGGGGGCCGGGGGGACTCCTAATGATGCCGCTCGAATTTCGCTACTTCCGTGGCCCAGAAGATAACATGGGCCTGCTGCCATACATCCGCACCTGCTCCCTGTGCGAACAGCCGGGCCGCTGCTTTTCGCTCGATGGCGTTATCAGCCGTGAGCTGACCGACGAAGAACGCAAGGGGAAAATTGGCTGCACGGATTGTCTGAAACGCGATCGCTTCGGTTTTCCTCACGACACGGAAGTTGGCTTTATCACTGAGAACAGCTTGGAAACCTTGGGGGACTTTGAGGATGAGCCACCGCGTTTGTTTCTTGTTTCGGGCGATGGCGATGCCGCACTTAGCGACACGCCGCTGACGCCGCTGCGAAAGCCGAAAGTGTCTGAGGAGGCCGTGGCGGAGCTTCGCCGAACACCAAGTTTTGCGACGTGGCAGGATTTTTTGTGGCCCGTGCATCACAGCGATTTTATGGCGTACCTGGAACATCCAGACTCGCCAAGTATCATCATTTTCGAGTGCCTGCACTGTGGGAAGCAGACCAAGATTGACGATCCCGATTAGGAGCCTATGACACGATTTTTTGTGAAGCCGGACCAGATTGTCGGCGAGTTTGTCTATCTTGACGGCGACGACGCTCATCACCTGCGGGTCGTGCTTCATGCCCAGCCCGGCACGAAGCTTTCGGTGCTGGACGGCTCCGGCAAAGAATGGCCGGCAGCGCTGACGGAGCTGGGGAAAACAAAGGCGGCGGCGCAGCTTCGAGAGCCATTCTCGCCGAATACCGAGCCGAACGTGCACATCACCGTCGCCCAGGCCTTGCCGAAAGTCGGCGAGAAAATGGAGCAGGTGCTTCAGCGCGGCACCGAAATTGGGGCATCGCAGTTCTGGGTGTATTCCTCGGAGCGCAGCTTAACCCACCTCGCGGGCGACCGGCAGGAAAAGCGGCTGGTTCGGTGGGCGGCGATTGTCAAAACAGCGGCGGAGCAGGCGCATCGGGCGATTTTGCCGGCATTGACCATCAGCGGCGACTTGCGGGACGTTCTCGCGTCAGCCTCTGAATATGATTTAGCACTGCTGGCGTATGAGGGCGAAACCGAGACATTGCTCAAAAAAACGCTGTCGGCCCTCGAAAGCCCGCCGAAGCGCATTTTAGTCATTATCGGGCCGGAAGGCGGATTCAGCGACACGGAAATCAAAGCCGCCCGCAAAGCCGGCGTTCAAACCGTCTCACTTGGACCGCGTATTTTAAGAACGGAAACGGCGGCGCTAGTCATGGCCGCCCAGATTTTGTTTGCGTTAGACTCCACGGATTGAAATCCTGGGCCTCTCTGGAGCATAACCCTGTTTGTAGACATCCATAACCACATACTGCCCGGCGTGGACGACGGGGCGATGACGATTGAGGAAAGCCTGCATATGGCTAGGATGGCGGTCGAGTCCGGCACAAACACGCTGGTCGCGACCCCGCACCGGAGCTGGTCTTTGCGGCAGCCGTCGAGTCCCGAGATAATCCGCGCCCATGTCGCGGTCTTGCAGGAGTCCCTG
>JAYVVR010000141.1:0-2017 GCA_043786835.1 Armatimonadota bacterium
AACAAACGGCAGTCCTCGAAGCCGGGCAGGCCGTCGGGGAAAGTGAGCGTTTTCGGCGTGTCTACGGAAAGTGCGCCGAAGCGGGATGTCTCGATTTGCATGGTCTAAAATACTCCTGAGAAATGAAGTGCATCCAGCACTGAGTTGTTTCATCCCTGTAGGCGAAAGTAGTTAGTCGGCGAAAGTAGTTAGTGCAGGTAATCGGCAAGGCTGTATTGGAACGCCTTCGCGGTCGTGGACAGTGACGCCTGGTAGATATTGGTGGCACTCTGGAACTGGACATACGCCTGGGCCAAATCCACATTCTCGATGTCTGAAATCGCGCTTTGAATGTCGCCCTGAGCACGGGACAACTGCTGGGTCGCCGCCGTCGCCTGGTTCGCTTTGACGCCCGCTGAGGCAGACGCTGTGTTCAGCGCGGAAAGCGCCGTGTCGACTGCGCCGATGTCGCTGGAAATGGCCGCCGAATTGCCCGCCGTAAGGTGTGTTTTCAGGCTTTGCAGCGCGGCAAACGCCGGACCGAACGTGCTGCTGCCGACGGTGTTAATCTGGATAGACACATTCGGCCCAATCACCGAGCTAATCGCCTGCACGTTGCCCTGGTAGGTCTGAGCGGCATCATACGGCGGTGTGGTCGTTTTGGTGCCGCCGAAGAGGTAGCGTCCCCCGGCCTGGGTGTTTGCGGCCTGTGTGAGCTGCTGGATCGCCCCGTCTACCTGACTGCCGAGGGCGGCGAGGGTGTCCGGGGTCTGGGTCGCATTAGCCCCGGCAACTGCAATCTGGCGCACAGACTGAATAATGCCCGATGCCCCCGACAGTGCCCCTTCAGTCGCTGTCAGGAACTGGGTGGCAGCAGTCGCATCGCGCTGGTACTGGGCATTATCCCCGAGTGAACTCCGCAGAACAAGTGACTGGGACGCACCGGCAGCATCGTCGGAGAATGTCTGCAGCTTTTTGCCAGACGATATTTGGGACTGGACCGTGTTCAGTGCCTCTAAGCTATTTTCGATATTTGACGACAGATTTTGATAGCGCAGGCTAGTGGTGATACGCATAGAAGTTCGCTCCTTCGCTTAGTGTCCCGAGAACAAGTTGTTAATCAAAGTCCCGATCATGTCGTCTGCCGTCGTGATGACCCGCGCTGACGCCTGGTACGCCCGCTGGTACTTCATCATGTTGGCAAGCTCGGTGTCGGTCGAGACGCCGGTTTCGGACGCCCGCTGGTTTGAAAACTGGGTGTAGCCTGCCTGGGCCGTTCCCACTCCCGCAAGCGCGGCGGCTGCCTCGCCGCCGGCAGTAGACACCGTTTGCTGATAAAAGCTCTGAATGGTCTGGCCCACCAGCGGGTCGCTGGCAGTGGTGACGGTCTTTGTCAGCAGCTTCGCTATCACCTGGGCATTTGACCCGTCACCCGCTCCGAACGTCTCCGGCGGGACAGGAACCGACGCCGCCGCAAGATGGGCTGGGTTCGCGATCAAGTCGGCGGAAACGGCAATGGTTCCGGCTTCATTGCCGGCAGTCGCCGTGAAAAACGGCGTGCCGGGATTTCCGTTCAAATCCAGCCCGCTTGCCTGGGCCGCGTTTACTTGAGACACGACCGACGCTGCAGCGGCGTGAAGCTGGCTTTGGGCCGCTGAGACTTGAACACTTGCCGCCTGCAAGCCGCCGAGTGCTCCGCCTTTGAGGTTGCCGCTTGCGGTCAGGCTCGGCAGGGAGGTCGCAAACGAGTCGTTCCCAAGCACGAGCGCCGTACTGCCGATGGCGACATTAACGGAGCCGTCGGAGTTATTCTGAACAGTGATGTTCGCAAGGCCTGAAAGCTTGTCCAGCAGCACGCCACGCTGATCCAGTAAATCATTCGGCGGCTGGCCGTTTCGAGTACTGATCTTGATACTCAAATTGAGCGCGGCGACCTGGGCACTGTCCGAATTGATGCTCTGGATTGCCGACGCCGACTGGCCTGCGATGCTGGAAGCAACCGAAGCTAGGCCGTGAGAAACAGTCTGAAACGTGTAGG
>JAYVVR010000142.1:0-2012 GCA_043786835.1 Armatimonadota bacterium
GCCAACAAAGAAACCGACCGGCAAGACTACTCTATGCAGTATGGATCGTACCCAATGGCTGCCGGAACGGGCGGTACGTTTGATGGCACAAACCAGCCAGCAGCTACCTTCAGCCTGATGTAATTTGTTCTCTTCGTTGCCGCCCTTCTTCTCTTACGGGAGTCGGGCGGCTCTTTTCCTTCAACATCTTCCCTGCAAAGGCAATTCCATGACACGACATCTTTCTTACTACTCGGCGACTCTCCTGCTCGGCATCGGCTTTTGCGTACTTTGCGCTGGGTGCGGCAAAAACGAGACTGCGTCGCCCGCCGCGCCGACAGCGGATCAAGCCCAGGCCCAGCAGCAGGCGGGCGAACAGGCTGCAGCAGCCGCCAAAGCTCAGGGTGAGGGAGCTGCGAAAGCTGCCGCTGCAAACAAATCCGGCACCACGAACTGAATTTGCGAATGAGACAATATCACTTCTTCTCCTTACCACTTTGCCTCCTCGTGGCAAGCGGCCTGATGCTCCCGGCAGCACAGGCCGTTGACCCGGTTCCGCCCACTCCACTTCTGACCGCCCCTATGACCAGCGAACAAGACCATCAGCAGATGATGGATCAACTGCACCTTATCTCCCTCCGGCCTGGCGTGGACGGTTTCAACCCACATGCGCCCAACGCGCAGAACACCGACGAAGCTAAAGCAAACCCATATCCCTTCCTGCCGGACCCGCTGACGCTCAAAAGCGGCAAGCCGGTTACTTCGGCGTCGGCATGGGAAAAGCAGCGTCGCCCGGAAATTGTGGAAGATTTTAATCGCGAGATCTATGGACGGGTCCCCAAAAATCTGCCGAATGTTCGCTGGGAAATCGTCAAAATGACAACCAGTGTGGACGGCGCGGTGCCGGTGATTACCAAACAGCTTGTTGGGCACGTAGACAATTCGGCGTATCCTACAATCAGCGTGGACATTCGGCTGACCTTGACGACGCCCGCGCTGGCTTCCGGCCCGGTGCCGGTTATCATGGAGTTCGGCTTCGGCGAGTTTCCAGGCCGTCCGGGTATCCCCCCCCCGTCCAGCGCTGGCCCCTCCTGGCAGCAGCAGGTGCTTGCGAGAGGCTGGGGCTATGCCGTACTCATCCCAACTAGCTTTCAGGCCGACAGCGGAGCAGGGCTGACACAAGGCATCATCGGCCTCTGCAACCATGGCCAGCCGCGCAAGCCCGACGATTGGGGGGCGCTGCGTGCCTGGGCCTGGGGCGCAGACCGCGCCCTGGATTATTTTGCCGGGGACAACGCGGTTAACTCCAAGCAGGTCGGCATCGAAGGCCTGTCACGTTACGGCAAGGCTGCCCTCGTGACAATGGCCTCCAACCCGCGTTTTGCAATTGCGCTGGTAGGCTCCTCCGGGGCAGGGGGCGCAAAGCTTTGGCGCCGCAGCTTCGGCGAGACGGAAGGGAATATCGCGTCCTCCGGCGAGTACCACTGGATGGCGGGCAACTTCCTGAAGTATGCCGGGCTGCTGACCCCGAATGACCTGCCGGTGGATTCGCACGAGCTGATCGCGCTCTGCGCCCCGCGCCCAGTCTTCATCGGCTGCGGCTCACCCGCTGTCGAAGGGACCTGGGTGGACGATCAAGGCATGTTCCAGGCGACCGTCGCCGCCGGACCCGTTTACCGATTGCTGGGCCGAAAGGCTCTGGACACAGACAAAATGCCGCCGACTGGAACTGGCCTCACCGCCGGGGACCTTGCCTTTCGCCAGCATGAAGGCGGCCATACGAATGGTCCGAACTGGCCCGCTTTTTTAGAGTTCGCCGCCCGCTATTTACATACTCCTTCAGCAAACGCGGGTGCTTTTCAGGCAGATAGCTCTGCCGGAGACAAGTCATGACACGCATTCTGTTGTTTCGAGGGGGCACGGGAGTGTGCCTCCTGGCCGCCGCCAGCTTTATCGGGTCGCCCTGCTTCGCCCAGCAGAGCCCCCCGCCGCTGGTGATCTCAACGGACAAAGCCGCCGGTGTATACCGAGCC
>JAYVVR010000143.1:0-2012 GCA_043786835.1 Armatimonadota bacterium
AGCGCTGGGTCGGGGTGCACCGCCAGCGCGGCTTCATACGCCGCAATTGCCTGCGGGGTCTGACCGAGAAACTGATAGGTTTGGCCGAGTGCGGCGTTCAGCGTCGCTTTTTCAGGCGCGGCCGGGTTCGCTTTCAATGCCTGCTGGTACGACGCCAGCGCGGCTTTAAGCTTTGGCTGGGATAGCGCCGGGCTGCCTGACTGGCCTGCTTCAGCCAGCGCACGGTCGCCGGCAAGCGCGGGGTCCTTGACATCAATACTTGCCGCTGTTTTCAGACCCGCCATTAGTGTCCGGTACTTGTCCTGCGCTTTTTGCTGCTTGATAGCATTGATATAGGTCGTCTTGTTCTTGACGTAGTCCGCCGGCAGCTTGGTCTCGACGGCATCCAGCTTAATTACAAAATAACCGTACTGCGGGGACGCGACCGGGTCTGGTGTGATTTCGCCGGGCTTCAAGCTAAACGCGGCCTGCTTGAACTCGGGGACATATTGAGTGGACTGGTCAATAAACCCGTCATCGCCGCCTTTGTTTTTCGAGCCAGGGTCGTCGGAGTACTGCTTGGCAAGGGCCGCGAAATCCGCGCCAGGCGCTTTGGCTTTGACGATAATCTCGGCAGCCTGGGTTTTGGCCTGGGCATCTGAGCGGGTCTTGTTACCGATGAGAATATGCCGCGTGTGATACTTCGTGTAAAACTGGACGGCGTCGGCATCAGACACGGAAACAGAGTTCAGCATCGAAAGCTGAAGCTTCCCGGGCTGGCCGCTTTGCGGGTCACCGATGAGAATGAGCTGACGCAGGGTATCGTCAGGCAGCCGCTCTTCGACCGTTTTGTTTTGCGACTTCGTCAGCGCTGCGTCAATATCCGCGAGGGACGCGGTCGTCGGCAGGCCCAGACTCTGGCGCAGGCCACTCTGATCAATGATCTGGGAGCGCTTTTGGGCAATCTCGGCATCGGTGACGTTGATATTGCTTTTCTTGGCCTGCTGGAGCTGAAGTTTTGCGCCGATGAGCTGGTCCAGAACGGCATTCGAGAGAAGCGGCTGTTCGGCGCTGCCGACTGTCCGGCCTGCCTGTTCAAGCTGGCCTTGCAGGGCGGCCCGCGTCGTGTCGTAATCCTCACGGGTGATCGCATCGCCGTTGACTGTCGCGATTACGTCAGTGCCGGTGCGCCCGGCGGTTTGGCCGACAAGGCTGCTGAGATTGGTGCCGGTGCCGAGGCCGGACATCACAAGGCTTGAGACAAGCAGAGCGCCGACCGCGAACAATATCCATTTTCCAACAGGGCTGCTGGTAACGTTGCCGAGGCCGGTCCGAAATGAGTTCAATGACATGAGAGTAGGTGGTTCCTCAGTGAGAAAATTAAGCAAAAGAACCATGCGTTGAAACGCACGGCTATTGGGCGCGGACGCCGCAAAGCACCGCTTCGCGGGGCTGAGAGCTGACAAGATTTGTCCGAGTGCCGCGAAACGGTAGTTTTCGGCGTCCGCGCCCAATAGCCGTGCAATTTATTGCATGGTCCGAAACGCGTGGTCTGGAAACGCCTATGCACTCATCCTACGCGCCTACCAACAGCTTTTGCAATCCGGCCAAACACGCCCGCGAGGACGCTTCTTTCGCCGACATCTTCGGCGCGGAATGCCCGGAATAGTGCGTTTCTAGTGACAGCCAGCCGTCGTAACCGGCAGACTTCAGTGCAGCAAAATGCCCGGCGTAATCAATCGCGCCGCCGCCGACAACCGCCCATTCCGGGACCAGGCTGCCGACTGGGACCAGCGCGTCTTTGACATGCATATGCACGATAAACTCTTTAATTGCCGCGTAGCCGTCCGGATACGGCAGCTCGCCAGCCATAAACGCATTGCCGGGGTCCCAAATGGCTTGGACTGCCGGCGACCCGATTTCTTCTAATACGCGAGCCGTCTGCGCCCCGGTTCCCAGGCAGCAGGCAGACTCGTTTTCGATGCCGAGCGTCATTCCCGCCCGTGCGGCCATCGCCGCCGGCTCGGCGTAGG
>JAYVVR010000144.1:0-2008 GCA_043786835.1 Armatimonadota bacterium
TGCGCTCGCCGCCCGCGAAATGGCTCCGATGCAGGAGTTGGTTTACCGATGCGCTGCCCTCCATGTCCAGCATATCTGCACTGGTGGGGATGCATTCGAGATGGGGTCTTCACGGCCCCTTGATTTCGGCCACTGGTCGGCGCACAAACTTGAACAGATCACGAACTATCGCCTGCATCATGGCGAAGCGGTTGCGATTGGCCTGGCGCTTGACGTTACCTATTCTCATTTAAAGGGCTGGCTGACTGAAAACGACTGGCGGCGGGTCCTTCGTGTACTGTCCGGCCTCGGCTTTGCGCTGTATACGCCTGAGATGCGTGGTACCGACGATCTGTTCCACGGCCTGCGGGAGTTCCGGGAGCATCTTGGCGGTGAGCTGACCATCCAAATGCTTGAGAATTTAGGCGTCGGCTTCAACGTCCATGAAATTGACGAGCCGCTGATGGCCGAAGCAATTTTGCTGCTGGAACGCGAGTCGCGTCGGTTTGACGGCATTGGTCAGGCGATGCCCGAGAGCAGCCGCTTGGAGATTGCCGCCCGATGACGGCTCCTAAGATGCTGCCACTGTTCCGCGAATTGAACGACTTGAAGCGCATTCGGGTCGCCGGCAAAAGCGGCTCGATTGCCGAGCGTCTGTTTCTGCGGGCGTGGGCGCGTCTTGTCTCCGGCGAACCGCTTGGGGAAGTCGCCTTCAGCGAGACCGCCCACGCGGTTGCGGCGGCACGGCTTGCTGGCATTGACGCTCAAGTTCTGACGAAGGGCGGTCTTAACGCTGAGGAGCGTTTGGCTGTGCTTCGGTCAGGGCTTGACGCTGCTGCGGGGTCTCTTGATGCCGGGCTAGTCGCAAACTTACGGGTCGCACTCAGCGCCGACGCTCTACCGTCGCCTCCGAATGCACCAATATTCGCCGAACTGCTTTCCTGTCAGCCTCGGGCGGGTGCCACCCGGCCCGGATTTCGGCGGGTGGTGCTGGAGCCTGCTGAAAACCATGCTGACCACTGCGGCCTGGTAGCAGTTTACGGCGTTCTTGCTGCCCCATTGTACGGTGCAGACCCGGCGCGGGCGTTCCTAACGGGTCTGTCCCATCATCTGCACAATGCCCGCCTGCCCGATGCTGGCGATGCTGGGGACATACTTCTTGGCGACAAGCTGAAACCACTGATGGAGATGTTCCGTAACCAGGCCATTGCCGAGCTTCCAAGCGCCCTGCATCAGCCAGTGCGCGACGCCATTTCAGTCGTCTACAGTGCAGACACGCCGGAAGCGAAGACGTTCCAGACCGCCGATGTGCTGGACCGAGTACTCGAAATGGAATGGCACGCAAACTCTGCCGCGTTCACGCTCAGTATCGCACTGGAAGACATGGACATCGTGCATCCTGGCCCGGTGCAGGCGTTTCAGCAAGAGATTATGCGGCAGGCCGGGCTATGAGTATCTCTCAAATCGGATGGGGTATCGCCGGGTGCGGTTGGGTCGCGCGGGATTACGTCGCGCCCGGCATTCTCGCCGCTCCCAACGCGCGCCTGCTCGCCTTGAGCGACCCTGACCCAAACGCAATGGCGGCGATTGCGGCCTTGTCTCTGGGTATGGATTCGTACACAGACTTGGACGCGTTTCTGCAAAAGCCGGGCCTCGACGCTGTCTATGTCGCGACCCCAAATCACCTGCACCGGTCCTTGACCGAGGCCGCCGCTCGTGCCGGCAAGCATGTTTTGTGCGAAAAGCCGATGGCAACTACCACTGCCGACGCCGAAGCCATGGTTCGTGCCTGCCGCGACGCCGGCGTCCAGTACGGCACAGCGTTTGACCAGCGGTTCCAGGCGAGGCACCAGGCATTGAAAGAACTGGCGTCGTCCGGGGCGCTTGGGACAATCACTGCTGCGCGCGTTCACTATGCCTGCTGGACGCCCGGCGACTGGATTCCGCCGACGCAAGACTTTCACGATAACTGGCGGGTTGACCCGGCGCGGGCCGGCGGCGGGGCATTTATTGACCTTGCGCCCCATGG
>JAYVVR010000145.1:0-2003 GCA_043786835.1 Armatimonadota bacterium
GGAGCGCTGAGAGACAGGCCCAGACGCCGCGCGATTGGCCGGGCTGCCGCGATTTCGTCGGCCACCAACGCCCCCTTTAAGGCAGCGATCTGACCACCCGGTGCGACAAACGGCGCGAGCCAGGGCAGCAATGTTTCAAGAGGGGCGACGGCGCGGGCAACAACCAGGTCAAACTGCCCGGCAAGTTTTGGAAACTTGGCGGCATTTTCGGCGCGGGCATGGACGGTTTCAACTGTACTTAAGCCTAAGTCATCGGCGACAGCGCGGCAGAACCCGAGCTTTTTGGCGGTCGAGTCAAGCAGTGTCACGCGCAGATCAGGCCGGGCGATCTTCAGTGCCAGTCCTGGCAGTCCCGCTCCCGTGCCGACATCAATCACCCGTGAGTTTATGGCAGGGGTGAGAATGGTCAGCAGCGCAAGCGAGTCTAGGAAATGCTTGACAGCGATGTCGCGGGGCGATACGAGGCGCGTCAGGTTCATCCGGGTCGCGTTCCATTCCACCAGTATTTCGGCATAACGTACAAATTGGAGAAGCTGGGTGCCCGAAAGTTTGAGAGGCCAGATATCGTTTGCGCCGCGTTCTAAGATGTCGCGAAGTTCGTCCACAAACAAGAGTTAGCGACTCAGCAGCGGTTTTCCTGCACGGAGCTTCTGGACCGACCCAGCGGTTAAAAAAAGGACTGCACGGGTAAAACGCCGTATTCGTCCGCCTCCTCTTTGAGGAGAGCTAGAATGCGAGAAATCATGTTGCCACAATTACTGCTCGATCAGTACCGGACAGTCCGCGCGTTCAGCGAGAAAATTTGCGAACCGCTGGTGCCTGAAGATTACGTTGTCCAGTCCATGCCTGATGTCAGCCCGGCCAAGTGGCATTTGGCCCATACGAGCTGGTTCTTTGAGACGTTTCTTCTGAAGCCCCACCTAGCAGGCTATCAGTCCATTCATCCCCAATACGACTATCTGTTCAACTCTTATTACAACGCCGTCGGTGAGCGGCACTGCCGGGTCAAGCGCGGCGTCATTTCGCGTCCGACTGTGGACGAAACCTACGTCTACCGCGCATATGTGGACCGATATATGGACACGCTGCTATCAGAAGCGAACGAGGAGAAGATTGCCGAGCTGGAACCGCTTTTGACACTCGGCCTGCACCACGAACAGCAGCATCAAGAGCTGATGATCACCGACCTTAAGTATAACTTTTTCGAGAACCCGCTTTGCCCCGTCTACCGCCCCCGCCGCGACTTTCCCGGGAGTGCCGCTCCTGAAATGGAATGGATTGCGTTCGGCGAAGGTGTCCGGGAGATCGGTTACGGCGGCAGCGGGTTTGCGTTCGATAACGAGACGCCCCGGCACAAAGAATATGTTTCGGCATTTGCGCTTGGGTCGCGGCTGGTCACAAACGGCGAATATCTCAAGTTTGCCGAGGCCGGCGGCTATGAACAGCCCGAATGGTGGCTGTCGGAAGGGTGGAGTACGGTCAATGCGAACGGCTGGACTGCGCCGCTGTGCTGGTGGAACAAGCGCGGCGACTGGAAAGAGTTTACGCTGGCCGGCATGGGCGATTTAGACTTAGACGCCCCGGTCTGTCATGTCTCGCTCTTTGAGGCAGATGCCTATGCCCGGTGGGCCGGAGCGCGGCTTGCGACCGAAGCCGAATGGGAAACCGCGTCCGAGACCGTGCCGCTCTGCGGCAACTTCGCCGAGTCGGGCCGGTCCCATCCCGCGCCGCTTGCCCCCTCCGACGCTCAGCCCGGACAGCTGCATCAGATGTTCGGCGACGTTTGGGAATGGACCCGCAGCCAGTACGATCCCTACCCTGGCTATGCCCCGCCGCCGGGCGCACTCGGCGAATACAATGGCAAGTTCATGTGCAACCAGTTTGTCCTGCGCGGCGGCTCCTGCGCGACATCGCATTCGCACATGCGGGCGACCTACCGCAATTTTTTCCCACCTGATGCCCGCTGGCAGTTTACGGGCATCCGATTGGCGAAAGATAATTAA
>JAYVVR010000146.1:0-5849 GCA_043786835.1 Armatimonadota bacterium
CGAAGTGCTGCTGTCCCAGATGCTCGGCTCTTTGCAGTCGCCCATCGCCGGCTTTGTCGGCACGCTTGGCGGCATTATCTCGAATTTTGTCTTTACGCTGCAAGCGATTGCAGACAAGCAGGTTCCCGGCGCAGACGCCGAAGCCGCCGCTTGACAACCGCCCCCTGGCCCCCAATACTGGGGGAGTTCAAGGGAAGCTGCGACAGGTCTCATCTGTCCTTTCTTGTTCCCCCAGTATTGGGGGCTAGGAGGACTACTCGCTTTAACACACTTTAGGAGAAATAACACTATGGCCGATACAGCCGCAATGATGGAAACCATCAAAGGCATGACCGTTCTCGAACTCAGCGATTTCGTAAAGCAGCTCCAGGAAGAATTCGGCGTCACTGCCGCCGCTCCTGCTCAGCAGGGAGGCGGCGGTGCTGCCGCTCCGGTTGCCGTCGTTGATGACACCCCGACCTCGTTCAACGTCGTGCTGATAGCCGCCGGCGATAAGAAGATCAACGTCATCAAAGTTGTCCGCGAGATCACCGCACTTGGCCTCAAAGAAGCCAAGGACCTGGTAGACAGCGCTCCGAAGGCTGTCAAGGAAGGTCTGAACGCCGAGGACGCCGCCGCCCTCAAAGCCAAGATCGAAGCCGAAGGCGCGACTGTCGAAATCAAGCCCGCCTAGTTTCGCCCTGCGAAGCTTACACAAGCAAGCCCGCCCCAAAATGGGGGCGGGCTTCTTGCACACCTATTGACCATTTCGCCTGAATCGCCTATAATAGACTAAATAGACGATTGGAGTGCAGAATGGCAACAGCAACAGAAGTAAAAAATCGTTTCGGCGAATACCTTGAGAAGGCACGACACCAACCGGTGATAGTGGAAAAAACTGGACGCAAATATGCCGTCATCGTCAGCTACGAGGAATACGAGCGTTTGCAGGCGATTGAAGACCAGCAATGGGGAATGGCTGCCGCTGAAGCGGAAAAGAGTGGGTTTATAGGGACAGAAGAAGCGATGAAACTATTGATGCGTTGCGCGGAGTAACAATCTGTGCGAAAATTTGACATAGACCGGGATGCGGCGAAATTTCTCCAGGATTTAGATGCTAAGCAGTACAAACAAGTCGCTTCTAAAACATTTTCTTTGATGGCCGATGCGACTCCTACCGACCATCGGCAACTAATAGGATATCCATATCAGCGTATTGACAGTGGGGAATATCGTATTGTCTACCGGTTTGACGCCGAAAATATTTACGTCATCCTCATCGGTAAGCGCAACGACGATGAAGTTTACCGCAAGCTGAAACGAAAAGGATAATCATCGGCTAAAATCACTTGAAATTTAACGCTCATTTAACGGTCGCCGTGTAAACTGCTGAAAGAAGACGTTCCGAACCTGGTCTTCGCCCTGTCTTCGGGAGTTTCCGAAGACAGTTCTCGAAAGGAACTTTCAGATGTATAACGCGCGACATTTTCTTTTCCTGCTCGGTTTTGCTCTTCTTGTTTTCGGTGTCTGCGGGCGGCCTGCCCAGGCCGGCCCGTGGACCGTCCGCGAAACAACCCCAAGTTTCAACAGCGGCAACTCCCATGTGCTGTGGGTCAAAAGTGGCACCACCGACACCGCCGGCAATTACAGCGGCGATACAGTCTCCATTTGGACCGTAGACGTCAACGGGAACGAAATGGCGATCAGCCCAACTTACGGCCCTTATGCCGGCTGGCACGCCTACACGCTCACCCCGACTTTCGACGGGACGCTCCGCATGGCCTGGACCCAGGTTATCGGAACAGGCGCCACCAGCCTTTCCAGCATTGTTTCGCTCTGGACACTCGACGGCCTTGCCAACCGAATGGCGATCAGCCCGACGTACGGCCCGTACACCGGCTGGCTGTTCTCTGAGGAGTTCGCCAATCCCGACGGCACGGCGAACCTCTGCTGGGTAAAGAGCAAGTTTTCCGATACCGGGGTGGCGTTCGATGGCAGCCAGCTTTCCATCTGGACCGTGGACTCGGTCGGGAGCCGCCTGTCCGTCAGTCCGACCTACGGGCCGTACTCCGGCTGGTACTTTCGCGGGGCGATTCCCAGCTTCAACAAAGACGGCACTGTGTTTCTGTCGTGGGTCGCAGGTGGCACCTATGACACGAACGGCACGTTTTCAGGCGACAAGCTCTCTCTCTGGAAGACAGATTCGCGGGGTAACCGCACCTCCATCAGCCCCACTTATGGGCCCTATCCCGGCTGGAACTTCGATCAGTTTTACCCAGCCTACGACGGCACCGCTCGCCTCCTCTGGAAACAGCCCGGCGTTGGCAGCAGCGGCACCGGCACTCAGGACGGCGATATTGTCTCTGTTTGGAGCGTGGACCAGTTCGGCACCCGAACTGCAATCAGCCCGACTTACGGTCCGTATCCCGGCTGGATCATTGACAGCATTGCTGCCGCGCCGTCCAGCACATCCCGTTTGCTTTGGATCACCCGTGGCACGGGAAGTACCCAGGGCGGCTCCAGCGGCGATCAGGCTTCGATCTGGTCATTAAACCCCGTCGGTGTCCGCACGTCCATCAGCCCGACTTACACCGTGCCGGGCGGAACAGTGTCGGACTTGTTTGTCCGGCCTGATGGCAGCGAGAATCTCCTTTGGGAGTTTGGGTCAAACTCCAGCACCAGTTATAACAGTACGCAGTTCTCTTCATGGGACTTGGACGCATCAAACAATCGGACAGTGACCGGCCCGACTTACGGCCCGTTCCCGTAGAAAAACTGTGCTAAAATATCCCGAAAGAAAACAGACGTTCGGGGAACAAAAGGGGCGCGAGAGGCGTTTAATAAGTATGCGATGCCGCCCGGTTCCAGTGCTGTAACCGGGCGGTGTCCCTTAACGAAGCGGCCCCGGCGGGCGCAGATCGGCCTGCCGCATTTCCGCCTGACACCCTTTGGCCTGTAAAGACTCAGGCCGGTGTCGGCGGATCGTCCGCTTCGTCTCCGTCCGTCGTCTTTCCGCCGAATTCCCATTGACAAACGCCGCTGTCCGTGGGGTATACTAGCCCTGCACCCAGGCCGAAGTGGCGGAATGGCAGACGCGGAGGTCTCAAAAACCTTTGGGGGCAACCTCGTGGGGGTTCGAGTCCCCCCTTCGGCACTCAATAAAAAAAGCCTGCTCTTAAAAAGAGCAGGCTTTTTTGGTTATTATGCATGGGTGCGAACATCGCGCAAGTACTTGACATGACCGTCGAAGAAAACTCGGTTCCGCCCGCCGAAATGCACCGCCACGCCTTGCAGACTCGCTGGCGTGCTGCATGGAAGTGTCACGCACACCGGGATATATGGGTCTACCGCCAACTCCAGGTCGGCCTCGCTTTGCGGCACCAACGGAAAAATCGTCGTTTCCGGGGTTGGCCCGGTGTTCTGTGTATCAATGTCCGTAATGCAGGCGTCGGACGTTTTGCCCCAGCAGTCAGTCTTCTTGAACGGCTGTTCCCGGCGGTCAAACCGCCACATCCAGTAGCGCGTCGTCAATCCGCCCCGCGTTTCCTTTACCCGCGCATTGTTCCCCAGCACTGTTCCCACCACACTCGGACAGGACCAGAGTGCATCACCTTTGATGTACGGGTTCAAGACAATCGCCGCCCAGGAAGCACGCGGGTCAGAGAACGGGAAGCCTGCCCCGAACCAGGGAGTCGGCTGCGCCGCCGCCGTCAGCGGCAGCGTGTAGGGATATTTGAGATCCCGCCGGTCCGGCAGTCGCTCGTCGCTGTCCTGCTGGTACTGAACCATCGCAAGGCCGATCTGCTTTAGATTACTCTGGCAGGCGGCGCGGCGGGCATTCTCGCGGACTTTTTGGAACACGGGAAACAAAATCGCCGCGAGAATCGAGATAATAGCGATCACGACAAGCAGCTCGATTAAAGTAAAACCACGGCGGGGCAGTGTGAAGGCGAAATTTGTAGCGCGTTTTTGTCTCATGGTCGTGTCTCTTGAACGTTTTGCCATCGCGCGGAGTTCCCGCGCCTATTCTGGTACAATCGAACACATGAGACGCCGCGATTTTTTGAAGACCGGGTTGGCTGCCGCCGGAGGCATTGCTCTTGGCGCTGCCCTGCCGCCCCCGACCCCTGCCGCCGCTGTTCTCACGCCCTGGTACCTGCCGAGCCGGATGCCGCTTGCCCCAGCCCCGTTTCTGAAACTGCCGCCGCACAGCATCACCCCGCACGGCTGGCTGGCGAAGCAGCTTGAGTTGCAGGTCAACGGCCTTTGCGGGCGCTACCCGGAAGTCTCCGATTACCTGAAATACGAGGGCAACGGCTGGGTAACCCCGAACACGAACTCGGGGTGGGAGGAAGTCACCTACTGGCTGCGGGGTTTGACGGACCTCGGCTATGTCACCGGCGACAAGCCGACCATTGCGCTTGCCGAAAAATGGATCAAAGGCATGATCGCCTCGCAGCAGCCCGACGGCTGGTTTGGACCGGAAAACGCCCGGACAGCGCTCGGCGGCGACCCCGATTTCTGGCCGCATATGCCCGCGCTGTTTGCGATCCGCTCGTATTACGAAGTCTCGGGCGACCCGAAAGTCCTGCCGTTTCTCACCAGATACTTCACGCTTCAAAACGCGCAAAAGCCGGAGATGTTCAAGAAAAGCTGGGCGGGCGTCCGCTGGGGCGACACCATCGACAGCATTTACTGGCTGTATAACCGCACCGGCGATGCGTTTCTGCTCGATTTAGTCCATAAAATCCACGCGAACGCTTACGACTGGACGCATGGCCCGCCGGACCGGCACAATGTCAACTTTGCCCAGGGGTTCCGCGAGCCGGCCCAATACGGCGCTCTCGCCCGCGACCCGAAGTTCGCGGCGGCGACCGAGCGGCAGTACGAAGCCGTCATGGGCGAGTTCGGACAGATGGCCGGCGGCGGTTTCGGCGGCGACGAGAACACGCGGCACGGCTTCCGCGACCCGCGCCAGGGCTTCGAGACCTGCGGGATCGCCGAGTATATGCTATCGTTCCAGATTTTGACCCGCCAGTCCGGCGCTCCCGTCTGGATGGACCGGTGCGAAGACCTGGCGTTCAATATGCTCCCGGCGTCCTACGACCCCGAGCAGAAGTCAATGCACTATGTCACGTCAATGAACGTGGTGCAGCTCGACAACACGCCGAAGGGCAGCGATTTCCAGAACGACTTTCCGATGCAGGCGTTCATGCCCGGTGTTCACAATTACCGCTGCTGCCCGCACAATTACGGCATGGCCTGGCCCTATTTCACCCAAAACCTCTGGCATGCGACCCTTGACGGCGGCCTCGCCGCCAGCCTGTACGCGGCGTCGGCAGTGACCGCGACAGTCGGCGGCGGGACTACCGTAACACTCACGCAGGCCACCGATTACCCGTTCGGCGACACGGTTCAGATGACGCTGGCGACGCCGGAATCCGTCGTCTTCCCGCTGTCCCTGCGGATTCCCGGCTGGTGCGACGGCGCGACCGTCCATGTCAACGGCAAAGCGGTGCCGGTCAAGGCGGCTGCCGGGACGTATGTCACCGTGCGCCGTACCTGGAGATCGGGAGACCACATCGCCCTGCACCTGCCGATGACGCTCAAAGTCCGGCAGTGGACGGCAAACCAGAACGCCGTTTCGGTAGACCGCGGCCCGCTGACCTACTCGCTCGCCATCGGCGAGCGGTGGGACCGTTACGCTGGGACCCCACGGTGGCCGGAATACGCGGTTTACCCGACCGCCGCCTGGAACTACGGCTTGGTTTTAAATGGAGCAAGCGCCACTCACTCGTTCAAAGTGGCTCAGAAACCCGGCCCGGTCGCGGCGAACCCGTGGACGCATGAAGCGACGCCGATCACGCTGA
>JAYVVR010000147.1:0-5814 GCA_043786835.1 Armatimonadota bacterium
GGGAGTGAGAGCCTCGGCACGTCTGTCTGGTCCGCCGAAGAGCTGAATGCGATGGTCCTGAAAGCGCACACGGCAGGCTGGCAGATTGCCGCCCACGCCATCGGCGACGGCGCGATTGACCTGTGTTTAGATGCTTACGGCAAAGCATTGGCGACCTTCCCGCGCAAAGACGCCCGGCACCGGATTGAACATGCGATGCTGCTCTGGCCCGATCAGGTCGGACGTCTGGCGCGACTTGGCATTTTGCCCGTCTATCAGCCCGAGTTTTTGATGTGCTTCGGCGATGCTTACGTCAGCAGCCTCGGCGAGTCCCGCGCAAACCGCCTAATGCCCTACGCCGATACTACCGCCGCCGGATTGCCGCTTGTGTTTTCGTCCGACCTCCCCGTCGTCCCCGGCGCTCCGCTCGATGGGATCGCGTCCGCCGCTCAGCGCCGCACCCCGTCGGGAACGGTTCTCGGCCCTCATCAGTGCGTGTCAGCGCGTGATGCCCTGCGGGCCTACACCGAAGGTGCGGCTTACAGTGTCTTTCTGGAACAAGACCGGGGCCGGATCATCCCCGGTCACCGTGCCGACTTTGCTGTTTTGGAGGGCTGGCCCGACGTGCCGGCAGTGAAAGCCACGATAGTCGGCGGCCATGTCACTTACGGCGGTGTCTGATAGGACCTCCCGACCCCAATAACGGGGGAGCCAGAAAAGAAACCAGAAAAGACTGCTCCTTTCATACTCCCCCGCTATTAGGGGGCGGGGGGCATTTCTCTGCCGTTTCCTAGTGGCTGCACCCGGCATGGGTACCGCTCGGATGCAGAGCGCAGTAAAGCTCGTCGGCCGGGTGGCGGCAGGTCACGCCTTCGGCGGTTTCGGTTTGGATTGTTGCATGGCCGATGCTGAACTCGTCATGCAGGCGACCGTTCAAGACCGCAACAATCCCCTGGCTTTCGCTGACGGTGCAATCGCCGGGCAGGACAATGTGGCAGGATAAGAAGTGCAGGCCGTCGCTGACTGTCCAGACATGCATGTCGTGAACATCGCACACCGGCGGGGTCGCACGAATAGCGGCGGCGATCTCTTCCACCTCTATCCCCTTCGGCGTCCCTTCCATCAGGATGTTAGTGGCCTCGCCGATAATGCCCCACGACGAATACAAAATAAACCCTGCAATCAGCACGGATACCAGCGGGTCGGCGAGTGTCCACCCCGTTCCTTTGATGATCAGGCCGGCGATCACAACGCCCAGCGACGAAAGCGCGTCCCCTGCCATATGCACATACGCCGCGCGGGCATTGAGGCTGTGCTTGCTCGCGCCTTGAAGCTGCCATGCAATCACCGTGTTCATAAAAACGCCGAACGCCGCGACCCAGATCATGAGGCTGCCCGAAACCGGCTCCGGATGCCGGAGCGCTTCAGCCGCGCCGATAAGAATGCCCAGTGCGATGACGACCAGTGCGGCGGCATTGCCGAGCGCAGTCAAAATCGCGACCCGGTGGTAGCCGTATGTTTTGCCCGGTGAGGCCGGGCGACGGGCGACCCAGACCGCATATGCAGCCAGCCCCAGTGCGAGAGCGTCACTGACATTATGCCCCGCATCTGAGACCAGCGCCAGCGAATGCGCCCGCAGTCCAAAGAATGCTTCCGCCGCGACAAATGCCCCGGTCAGTCCCAGCGAGAGCCATAGCCCCCGTCCGCTCGTCGCCCCATGCGTGTGTCCAGCCATGGAAGGATTATACCCGGAGAAGAGAGGAAGAGAGAGGAAGCGAGGAAGAGATAAGAAGAGAAGCGTGGAAATCAGGAGCGCGGGAATAAATTCCTACGCATGGCCTACGGACCATGTGCGGAAGCACACGGCTACACGGCGCAGACGCCACAAAACACCGCTTGTAACGCGTTACTTCGCGGAGTTAATATCAAATTGTTTCTAGTGCGCCGAAGGCGTAGTTCCCAGCGTCCTCGCCCAATAGCCGTGTCGTTTACGACATGGTTTCCATTCTGTTACGGTCCGCTCCTCCCCGATGCACTCTTGTCATCCCATAACCAAAACTGGACCGGGCGGGTGGGCCAAAAGCTGCTGATGGTAGGCTTTTGCGCCGAACAGTGCAAGTGCTTCTTGATGCTCTGCGCCTAAGTCGTAGTCCATGACTTCGGTGAGATAATGCCGGCACCGGCGGACGCTCGTGCCGATGCGCTCGGCTTCTTCGGCGGCAATCGTTTCAATCTGCGTCAGCCCCCAGGCTTTTGCCGTTTGGAGCGCGTCAATCAAGTGCGGCGTAATGTTTTCAGGCTTGCCGAGCCAGACGGCGTAAACGAACGGTAAACCCGTTAGGCGTCGCCAGCTCCGGCCTAAATCTACAACGCTTAAATCGGTCCCGTCGGCAAGCCAGCCTTTGTCGCCGATCAAAAGACACGCATCGGCCTGGGCCAGCATGGCGTCTAAATCGGGTTCGGCATGAAGAAACGCAGGATAGGAATCAAGCTGTTCAGCGAGCAAAATCTTTAGGAGCGCAACAGAGGTCAGCGAAGACGTGTCTAAAGCGAGCGATTCGATTTCGCGCCAGGGAACTCTTGCGAACGCCCGCACCGACTCAATATCGCCCTGGCCGGAAATGGAAACTCCGGGAGAAATCGCGTAGCCGGGCATCCGGAAGTACTCAAAGGACGACACTAGCGCCGCCGCGATTTCGCCGTCCGCCAGCATCCGGGCAAGCTGAGACGGCACGGCATAGACAACTTCGACCCCAGACTCTTTGCCGGCGTCGGTGTGCGAAAACCAGCGGGTCAGCGGTTTTTCGTTCAGATAGGGAACACTGCCAATTCTGATACTCATGGTTAGTTATTTACTAGAAGCGAGTTGACCGTACGAGGACATCAAGCAACGTCAGCACGAAAAGTCCTGCACTGAGATAGCCGTTCAGCGTGAAAAACGCCATGTTCAGCCGCGACAAGTCGTTTGGCTTGACTAAAGACTGCTCCCAAAACACAACGCCGGCGGCTAAAACGACTCCGGCGAAATAGACAATGCCGAGGTGCGCGGACAGGCCAGCCATCCCCAGCAGGCCGATCATGACGGCGTGAGATATTCGGGAAACGACCAGCGCTCCTGCCGGACCGAGCAGGGCCGGCATGGAATGGAGGCCGTTTGCCCGGTCAAACTCCGTGTCTTGCAGCGCATACAAAATATCAAAGCCGAACAGCCAGCAGACGACGGCCCCGCCGAGCCACAGCGCGGGCGGGTCAATCCGCCCCGTCACCGCAATCCACGCCCCCACCGGCGCAACCGCCAGCGCGAGGCCGAGAAAGAAATGTGAGAACGCCGTGAAGCGCTTGGTATAGGAATACCCAAGTGCCAGTCCAATTGCGACCGGCGACAGTGCGAACGCCAGCGGGTTCAGCATTCCTGCAGCGAACACCAGCAGCAGCGATGCGACTACGGTAAAAACCGTCACCTGCGGCACCGACAGCAGACCGGCGGGAATAGCCCGTGCGGCAGTCCGGGGATTGAGTGCATCGTAGCGGCTGTCTACAATCCGGTTAAACGCCATTGCGGCGGAGCGTGCACCGACCATTGCCAGCAAAATCCAGGGCAGCTTGCGGGCAAACAGCAGCCAGTCATGGTGCCCCGCGATGACCGCCGCCATGAGTGCAAATGGCAGCATAAACACGGTATGCTCGAACTTGATCATTTCCAGAATGATTTTCGTTTGCCTCACACCTGCTGTGAGTGGGTTCCGCCGTGCTGTCTCAATCGCCGCCATCTTAGTTCACCTCTGGGCCTATTGTACCCACCCCTAACAGACATTGCAACTTTTTTCACAATGTCAGGTCCTCGGGTACAATCATCTCACTCTTCCAAGAAATGAGACCTGTTTGTGAATACTGAAACGGCTGACCTGTACGCGGACGTGCATTGGAACCTCGGCGATCTTTTCGAGAGCGCCGACGATCCGAAGATACCTCAAACTCTGGCGGCGGCGCAGGCCCGTGCCGAGCAGTTTGAGGCAGACTACAAGGGCAAAATTGCGTCGCTCGATCTGTCTGCGGAAACACTCCACGCTGCCCTGCACGGCTATGAAGCCATTCAGCAGGAAGCGGCGAAACCGATGGCGTTTGCCTCACTTTTGTTTACGACCGATACCGGAGACCCTGTCCGAGGCGCATTCCTCCAAAAGATGCGAGAAGAAAGTACGCGGCTTTCCCTGCCCCTGCTGTTTTTTGAGCTGGAGCTTGCGGCAATCGCCGACGACACGCTGGCACCGCTGCTGAATACACCCGAAATCGCGCCCTACAAGCACTTTCTCGGCGTCTTGCGGGCGGCGCGGAGCCATCTGCTGTCCGAAACCGAAGAGCGGCTGATAGAAGAGCTGGCGAACACCGGCGAGCGGGCATTCGAGCGGCTGTTCGAGGAAACGGTCTCAAACGCCGTTTTTGAGTGGAACGGGCAGCCGGCCGGCCTCGCGCAGATCACGGCAACGCTGATGGACCCAAACCGAGAAGTCCGGCGGACCGGAGCCGAGGCATTTACGGCAGGGCTGAAGCCGCACACCCGGACTTTGACCTATATCTTTAACACACTGCTGCAAAACAAAAACGTGTCGGACCGTCTGCGCCATTATCCGTCGGCGCAAGAGTCGCGGCACGAGGCGAACGAGCTTGACGAAGCCACCGTCAGCCTCGTCGTAGACACGGTTGTCCGCAATTACCCGCTTGTTGCCCGTTATTATCACTTGAAACGGGAGATCTTAGGCGTTGACGTGCTGACTCACTATGATCGCTACGCGCCTCTTTTCGAGGCCGAGGAAACGATTCCTTACCCCAAGGCGCAGGAGATCGTGCTGGATGCGTTCGGCGATTTTTCGCCGGAGATGCGAAGCCGCGCTGCCGAGTTCTTTCACAAAAACTGGATTGACGCACCGGTGACAACGGGAAAAGCAAGTGGGGCGTTCTGCTCGTATGTGACGCCTGATATGCACCCGTATGTGCTCGTCAACTATTTAGGCCGGATGAAAGACGTGATGACGCTGGCGCATGAGCTGGGGCATGGGGTCCACGCGTCGCTTTCCCGTGAACAGTCATTGCTGAACTTTCACGGGACACTGCCGCTGGCCGAGCTTGCGTCCACGTTCGGCGAAATGCTCGTGTTCGAGCGGGCGACTCAGTCGGCATCTTTGAGGGACAAGCTGGCGCTGTATGCCGAGAAGATTGAAGGCGCGTTCGCGACAATCCCGCGCCAAACCGCCATGTACCGGTTCGAGCTAGCGATCCACACCCACCGCCGCGAGCAGGGCGAGCTGACGACGGAACAGTTCGGCCATTACTGGCAGCAGGAAGTGCAGGCGATGTTCGGCGACTCGGTTACTTTGGGCGACGAGCATAAGCTGTGGTGGTCCTATATCGGCCACTTTATCGCCGCGCCGTTTTATGTGTATGCGTATTCGTTCGGCGAGCTGCTGGTGCTGTCGCTGTATCAGCAGGCAAAGAGCGGTGGTCCGGCGTTTGCCGAGCAGTACCTCCAGATGCTAGCACTCGGCGGCAGCCTGACCCCGCAGGAGCTGATGGAGCGAGTGGGGATTGATTTAAGGGACCCGCAGTTCTGGCAGGGCGGCTTTAGGGTGCTGGCTGGGTTGGTGGATGAGTTTGAGCGGCTGTGGCGGGAGTATGAGAAGGCGTAGAACCCCTCCCGTCTCGTTCCTCGCCTCCCTTTCACCTCGCCATGGAGGCTTTGCGACTAGAGGCCCCTGTTAGGGAAGGGCAATAACGAACAGAAAAACGAATAGCCCTAGCCTCTTGACCGGAGGCTAGGGCTTTTGCATTTGGTCATTA
>JAYVVR010000148.1:0-5751 GCA_043786835.1 Armatimonadota bacterium
CAGCAGCTTTGCGAAGGCGGGAGTTTGCTTTTAAAGCACAGGGGTTCAGCCCCGTGTGTCCCCTTGTCCCTTCCAGGGCGATTGCATATAGAAAAACCCTGGAATAAGCTAAAGCATCTTCTTTCGGAGGCTGCTGCAGCCCTTCCTTGCCACCGAACAGTTTGCCGACGTGCCTGATCCGCGTCATGAACTGCTCGGCATTCTGGTGATTGCCTTATTCTGGCGTCACAGCGCGCCGCTTGCGGACAGGCTGGGACAATGCTTTCTTGTTCCATGGCCTGTCCGCAGGTCATCAAGCGATATGCGATTGCCCTGCTGTCCCTTCCTCCCCTTGACAATAGCCTCGTTGTCCTCTACAATAAGACTCTATGAATAAACGAAACTTCTCGGTGCGTGCCGGCCTTCTCGCGCTCGGTACGCTTTTCATGCTCTCTGCACATGCTCAGGACAACATGCCGCCACCACCGCCGCCCATTGGCCCAAATGACGCTGGACCGCAGCTCATAGCCCCACCGGCGGCGAATCCGAATCTCAATCCCAACGCCGTTGTTCGGACACCACAAACGGCTGCCGGCCCGACGCTGATTCTTGTGGACGCCGCCGCGAAACGGCATGCGATTAGCCCCCTGATTTACGGCGTGAACTTTGCTAGTGCCCCACAGCTTAAAGCGCTTAACTTTACCTTGAATCGCCAGGGCGGCAACAACTACACCCGCTATAACTGGCAGGCGAACACGCTTAATATTGACAACGATTACTTCTTTGAGAGCCTTCCCGGCGAGGCCTATGGGTACCCTAACAGCCTGGTGCCGGGGGAACGGGCGGACAGCTTCATTGCGGCCACGCACTCTGCCGGGGCGCAGCCGATGATTACCATTCCCATGCTTGGCTGGGTCGCGAAAGTCGTCTCGCCGTCAAAAAACCTGGCGTCGTTCTCTGTCGCCAAGTACGGCCCGCAGCAGAAAACTGACCCGCAGCGGCCCGATGCCGGCAATGGAATTAAGCTGGACGGCAAGCTCATTACCGGCAACGATCCGAACGATGCCAGCCAGCCAGCCGATCCGAAGTTTCAGCAGGCGTGGATTAATCACTTGATCGGCAAATGGGGAAAAGCGTCACAAGGCGGTGTCCGTTACTACCTTTTGGATAACGAGCCGGGATTGTGGCATTCAACGCACCAGGACGTTCACCCGGTCGGCGTCAAATACGCGGAATATTTGCAGGACGTAGTTTCCTATACGTCCATGATCAAAGCGCTGGACCCGAACGCACAAACGCTTGGTCCGGAGGAATGGGGCTACACGGCCATCGCCCAAAGCGGCTTCGACCAGCAGTACGCTGGCGCACACAACTACCAGGGCCATCCCGACAAAGACGCGAACGGCGGCCTCGACTTTATGCCCTACCTGCTGACCCAGCTTCACCAGCGCGATATGCAGACAAAGCAGCGCCTGCTCGACGTGTTCACGTTCCACATCTATCCGCAGGGAATAGACGGCGGCGGCGGTGCCAACGATGTCTCGCCGCGTATTCAAACCGTCCGCAACCGCTCGACCCGGTCGCTTTGGGACCCGAACTACACGGATGAAAGCTGGATCAAAAACAAGATCATGCTGATCCCGCGCCTCCGTTCTTTGGTGAACACGTACTATCCCGGCACAAAGATTGGGATTACGGAATACAGCTGGGGGGCAGAAAAGTTCATCGGCGGGGCGACGGCGCAGGCAGACATTCTCGGCATCTTCGGGCGCGAGGGCCTTGACCTTGCAGCTCGGTGGACAACGCCGGATGCCGCGACGCCGACATTTAAAGCCATGCAGATGTACCGAAACTACGATGGCAAAAACTCGGCGTTCGGGTCTGTCAGTGTCTCCGATACCGTTCCTGACTCCGACACGCTTTCGTCGTTTGCGTCGGTTCGCCGCTCCGACGGCGCGCTGACCGTTATGGTCATCAACAAGTCTCTCACGTCGCCGACCCCGGTATCGCTCTCGGTCTCTCACTTTGGGGGCACAACAGCTTCAGTTTGGCAGCTCACGAGCGCGAACACGATTGTCCACCTGCCGAATACTGCCCTGCGCGGCGGCCGCGTTTCGGCAACCCTGCCTGCCCAGAGCATCACGCTGTTCGTGTTAGCCCATTAGGAACCTCACCCTCTCCTTTCCTAAAGACTTATCCAAAGGAGAGGGTGGACGAGGAACGAGGCCGGGTGAGGAAGGAGGCCGGGTGAGGTTCCTAACGGGCTGCGACCGGGTCTCCGTAGAGAATGCCGCGTCCGTTGGTTCCCAAATAGACACGGCCGTAAATCCGGGGATCGCCGATGACGACCTGCCCGGTCCATCCGTACTGGTGCTGGTCGTCATTGATCCGGGTCCAGTGTGCGCCCGCATCGTCGGAGCGGAAGATGCCGCGCACCCCCGCAACAGTCCCCGAGAGATACAGCGCCGGGTAAGTCCTGCCGGGCGCAGCGCGGCCCGTTCCAATCGTGTAGCACTGAGCGGCGCTTGGAACAACCGCGAAGCTTACTCCGCCGTCAACCGAATGCTCCAGGCCGTGATCCCCACTTGCCAGCCACAAGTCGCCCTCGATCCCCGGAACCGCCCGCAAGCTGCTGCCGCCTGGAAGAGCCGCCGCCGAAGCTGAGAAGCTCTTCCCGCCGTCCGTACTCAGATATGCTTTGCCCGCTTTGCCGTCCAGCGCATAAAACTTAGCGGGATTGACCCGGTCCGCGACCGGCTGGACACTTCCGCTGATCCCCGTGCAGGCGGTCCAGGTCGCGCCTTTATCCTGCGAAACCGAAAGCACTCCGCCGCGCGGTGCCCAAACACTCACTGCGCCGTCTGCGGAAACTGCGATCCTGCCGCCGCCCTGTGTCCCGGCTGGCTGGGCCGCAAAAGGGGTCCATGTGAGATCTTCATCAGCGGAGTATGCGCCGTACTGGGGTCCACTGCCGCCGACCCGGACGACGACCGACGGGTTCAGACCGGCGTAATCCATGCTGTCGGTAGTATTCATGCCCGGATTTTGCCGGGCTGCGGGCGGGGAAACGAGGAGACTGTCGTGGCGAAAGCCGCCAATATCGCCCAGTGCACTCAGGAGATGCGGGCCTGTCGGTGGGCTGAGGAGGTCCATGATGGCTGTCTCTTCCAATCCGACTGCCCGAATTGTCCAGTGCGAAGTTTTGCCGGTGTCCAGCGCTGTGGCATCATCACAACCCCAAAGGCTTGCACCTGTCCCATACAGGACATGGCCCGGAGCGAAGGGGTCAATCGCAAGAGCGCCCATCCAGTGGCCGACCGGAGCCGGCTTGCCGTTCCAGTTCATAAACGGAGCCGCGGCGCTGTCCCGGACTGAATGCTGCTTCAATGATGTCCAGTGCAGGCCGCCGTCGGTGGTTCGGTAGATGTCATCGCCTGTGGTCCATTTGTCCAGAGTAGCGGCCATGACGGTGCCGGGGTGGGCGGAATCCAAAGAAAGGCCGGCATAGCCGAAGCTGCCTTCGCCTGCGGAACCCGGTTTGACCGGCGTGATGTCGGTCCAGACAGAAGTTTCCGTCTTGTATTTCCAGACCGCGCCGCCGGTCATCCCATTCGGGCCGGGGGCGTTGCCGTAGGTGACATAAAGCACCCCCTCCGTGTCCAACAGCCCATGATGCGGCAGAAGCCCTGTCGGCTGACCAGGTACTTCCGCCCAAGTTGCCCCGCTGTCGGTGCTGCGGTATAGTCCCGGCCCTGCCTGAGAGACCGCCGCATAAATCGTTGGTGTGGCCCTGCCGCGAGACCCGCTGTGCGGGTCAAACACTTCAAAGACGACCCCGATACCGTTGGTGCGGCCCGAAACGGGAAACGAAGTGACTTTGGCCCAGGTCGCGCCGTAGTCCCGGCTTTTCCAGAGGCCGTCATTGCGCGATCCCATGTATAAAACGCGGTCGTCGTTCGGGTCAACCGCCAGACGCTCCCCCGCCGAGCGCCCGTCTTCATTTGCGCCCATTTGGAACGGCATCGGCGTCAGTGCCCAGGTGCGGCCCTGGTCGGCAGAGCGGGCAATCGCGCCGTTCCCGGCCCAGGATTGCGTGTAGGTGCCGAGTGCAAGATAGACACGCTTGGCGTCTGCGGGGTCAACCCCGATGCTCTCGCAGCCGAGCAGGTTGGCGTTGTCCGGGCCGACCCAGTCCGTAAGCGGCACCCAGTTACTTGCCGCCGGGTCCCAGCGGTAAGCCCCTCCGATGTCGGTGCGGGCGTAGATCAGGCCGGACTGCTTTGGGCTGAAGTCTATGCCGTCCACGAAGCCGCCGCCGCCGATCCGCACTCCCCGCCAGACATACGGGCCAGTGACAGTCGGCACTGGCTCCGTTCCAAAGCGCGCCGTCTGGGCGCAGCCGCTTAACGCCATCCCGTTCAGAAGACACAGCGCCAGCGCGGCGCCCGAAAGTGTTTTGCTGAGTTTCATAGAGTTACAGCTTCAGATCGGTTTTGACCTCGCCGAACATCTGGACTGCATAGGCAAGATCGGCACGAGAATGGGCGGCGGAAATCTGGGTGCGAATACGCGCCTTGCCCTGCGGGACGACTGGGTACGAAAACCCGATCACGTAAACCCCTTTGGCAAGCATCGCATCGGCGACCTGGCCCGCAAGCGAAGCGTCGCCCAGCATAATCGGGACAATCGGATGCTCGCCGGGTAAGAGCGTGTAGCCAAGCGCTGACAGCCCCTCGCGGAAGAATCGGGTGTTGTCTTCCAGCTGATCCCGAAGCTCAGTGGACTCTGACAGCATTTCCAGTACTGCTAAAGACGCGGCGGCAATCGGCGGGGCCAGCGTATTCGAGAACAAATAGGGCCGGGAGCGCTGACGGAGCAGCGACACAATCTCTTTACGTCCACTGGTATAGCCGCCGCTTGCCCCGCCGAGGGCCTTGCCGAGTGTCCCTGTCAAAATATCTACGCGGCCCATCACGTCTCGGTACTCGTGAGTACCGCGTCCAGTTTTGCCTAGGAACCCGGTCGCATGGCAGTCGTCCATCATGACTAACGCATCATAACGCTCGGCTAGGTCGCAAATATTGCGTAAATCAGCAATCGTGCCGTCCATCGAGAACACACCGTCGGTGGCGATTAAACGTGTTCGTGCGCCCGCCGCTTCTTTGAGCTTTGCTTCCAGCTCGTTCATATCGTTGTGCGCGTACCGGAACCGCTGGGCTTTCGACAGACGAATGCCGTCAATAATGGATGCATGGTTCAGGGCATCGGAGATAATCGCGTCTTCCGGCCCCAGCAACGTCTCGAACAGGCCGCCGTTCGCATCGAAGCAGGAGCCGTAGAGAATGGTGTCTTCGGTGCCGAGAAACTCTGACAGCTTCGCTTCAAGCTGCTTGTGAATGCCCTGCGTGCCGCAGATAAACCGCACCGACGCCATCCCGAAGCCCCATTCGTCGAGCGCCGCCCGCGCCGCCGCCAGCACCGCCGGGTGTTCGGCGAGACCCAAATAGTTGTTGGCGCAGAGGTTTAGCACCAATGGCCCGTCGCCGACCCGGACATGCGAGTCCTGGGGCGTCATAATCACCCGCTCGTTCTTAAACAGCCCGGCGTTTTGGATGCCGGACAGCTCTTCGGTCAGCCGCTCTTTTGTTGCTCCGTACATAGGTGGTCCTTCTCTAATATAAACGAGTGTAAGAATGGTGGATTGAAGAGCGTGGGATTGAAATCCTATCCTGTGGGCGCAGACGCCTCATGTCCACCTTCGTGGACAGGGAA
>JAYVVR010000149.1:0-5748 GCA_043786835.1 Armatimonadota bacterium
GGCACGACAGTCAAGGGCGACGGCGTGATCAACCCGATCTCCGGCCCCAAAGGCTTCGTCTTCCTTCCCTAGTTCGTGATGGAACGAAGCAAAGCCCGGCCTACTCTTATGAGTGGGCCGGGCGCTTTTGCGTGTGGAGTAAACAGTGTGCTTGACAGACTCCCCCTGACTCTGCTATGCTGTATCCGACTGATTTAGTCGGATACGCAAAATAGCAGCCGACGAGGAGATTTCATGCCCGTTCCCACGCTTGCGGCCCACCGCGCTTTTACATTAATCGAACTGCTTGTCGTCATCACCATCGTTTCGATTTTGGCCGCGATTTTGTTTCCCGTGTTCCAAAAAGTGCGCGAAAATGCCCGACGCACCGCCTGCCTCAGCAATCTCAAGCAGGTCGGCCTCGCATCGCTTCAATACAGCCAGGACAATGACGAGTATTTTGTTCTGGCCGAGCGCGGCGGCGCGATTGATGACGCCCACGAATACTACTGGGGCGACATGCTTCAGCCCTATCTAAAAAGCTGGACCGTGTTGACCTGCCCCGATGCCCCCGCCCCAATCCAGTTCAAAGGCAGCGCGACAGCCTATAGCCAGCAGTGGTCGTACCACTACGGCATCAATGACATCGTTGACAGCACCCCAATTTGCACGACAGCGCCGGACGACGCTAGTTGCAAGCACATCGGCGTCGCGGGCCAGCCGCTGTCAGTGGTCACGGCTCCCGCCGACACCATCTTGATTGCCGACAATATCCCGGACGCAACCGATACCGGCGACGGAGTCGCCGATGTGTCCAACGACCCGGCGCATCTCAGCCACGGACGGCACGAGATCAACTGGCAAGTAGGACACCGGGACCCAAGTCACCTCAGCGTCAGCGGCAAATCGCAGGACGGCTACCCACGCCACAACGGCGGCTTCGTGCTGGTCATGGCCGACGGTCATGCGAAATGGCGAGGGCGCACCCTCGTCAGTGGTCTTTACAGCGGCGGCACCCAGGACAGCGAATGGATCGCGGTTCAGCCGTAATCATCCCGCCATGAATGTCCCGCCATGAATGTCCCGCCATGAATGGCAGGTCTGTGGGCCTTCGGCCAATCGGTCTGCGACCGAAAATGCCGTTCGCCGATGGCATTTCCGCCCGCAGGGCGGTTCGCGTCTGCGCGTCCAGACCTGCCATTCATGGCGGGGACTTCGCGCCGAGGACTTAACGCCGGGGACTTCGCGCCGGGGACTTCGCGCCGGGGACTTAACGCCGGGGCTTCACACCCTTTTATACATTCGCTAGATCTGGGCTTTAACCCACGACTCAATCGCGGCGGCGGGGCGAGCGCCGGAGGTCCGGGCGGCTTCTTTGCCATGCGTGAACACAGCCATCGTCGGGATGGACTGGACCCCGAACCTTGCGCCCAATCCCGGCAGCGCTTCGGTGTTGATCTTCACTACCAGCCACTTGCCGGCGTTTGCGAGTGCGACTTTTTCGAGTTCCGGCGCGACCTGACGGCACGGGGCGCACCAGGGCGCCCAGAAATCTACGACAACCACCAAAGGCGACCCGGCAACAAGCGCATTGAACACGCTCTCGCTCGGAACGTCCAGCGGCGCGGCGATGGGCGGCAGCGGCGTTTGACACGACCCGCAGGCGCCGGTCTCGGGCAGCTTTGCGAATGGCACCCGGTTCCGGCGTCCGCAGCTCCCGCACGTTTCGATAATCCCTTTGTCGTCCAGTGTCGGCTTACTCATGGCGTCTGATTTCCTTCCAGTAGCGGGCCGCCGTTTCGGTATGGGTCGAGAATGCAAGCTCTCCCGGCCCTGCCATGACCCTCACAGCGGACGTTTCCGGCGACGGCCTGAAGTTAGGCAAAACGGCGGACGGCAGCGACGGCGCAAGGCCGAAAACTAAGAGTGTCCCATCGGGGGCGCTGCGTGTATCGAATAGACAGATCTCGGCAGGGTTCACTGTAAAGCCTGTCTCTTCGAGGACTTCCCTGGCCCCTGCCTCCTGCCACGTTTCGCCGGTCTCGATGAAGCCGCCCGGCAAGCCCCACTTTCCCGCCGCCGGTTCCTGAACACGCTTCACTAAGAGCAAACCATCGCTGTCAACCGGCAGCAGGACAACCGAAACAGGCAGCGGATTGGAATACGCCGTATTGCCGCAGCGAGCGCAACGCTTGGGATAGGGTGCGTCGGCAGTGAATGCCGTGCCACAATAACAGCAATAAAAGTCTTTTTGGTGCAAAATAGTCATGATAATGCCCTGGTCTGAAGACCAGATCTTCTGTGATTAATTGTCCACCTGCGTGGACACAAGACACTGTATAAAAAGCCGAGCAGCCCCCCCAGCCCCCAATAATGGGGGAACTGGAGGGAGGACGCAGTGCCTCCTTCATTCCTTTCATGCTCCCCCATTATTGGGGGCGGGGGGACTTCGGAATCGTTTTTATACAGTCTCTAAGGCCGAACGGCCCCATTCGTAATTCTCATGTCTGCGAAGGCAGACAATTACCCTTCAAAAGACCCGAATTTCCAATTCGGGTTCTTTTTGGGTAGTATGCGACAAGCTATTATGCCCCAACTTGTAGACATCGCTCACCAGATCGTGATACTCACCGGCGCAGGCGTCTCAGTCGGCTCGGGTTTGCCGACCTACCGGGGTCCCGGCGGGCTGTGGGAAACTGCCGAAATCGCCCGAATCGTTGAAGCCCGGTTCCTGCCCGGCAGCCTGCCCGACCTCTGGAAACTCTATTCCGAACGCCGGCGCGTCGCCCTCGCCGCCGCCCCGAACCCGGCGCACTTTGCCATTGCGAAGCTGCAGGACGCCCGGCCCGGCGTTGTCACGCTGCTGACCCAAAACGTTGACGGCCTCCATCAGCGGGCCGGAAGCCCGCAAGTCACCGAGCTGCACGGCTCCGCATTTCGCACCCGCTGTACAAACCTAAACTGCGGCCTGCCGCCTTTTGCCGACACGCAAAGCTACGACACTGTTCCTAGGTGTCCTCAATGCGGCTCATCGCTTCGCCCGGACGTTGTCCTGTTTGGCGAGACCCTGCCCGAAGCCGCGCTCCGGCAGTCCCAAACGGCGCTTGACCACTGCGAGCTATTCTACGCTGCCGGCACCTCGGGAATGGTCTGGCCCGCCGCCGCGTTTGTCCAGATTGCCTCGCAGGCGGGAGCCTATACCGTGCTGGTCAATTTAGAGGCGGGAGACGGGGCGGCAGAGTTCGACAAGGTTGTTTTAGGACGGGCCGAAGAAGTCCTGCCAGGGATTTTGAGGGGCGGCGCGGAATTACCCGGATTTCCAAGCCGTGTTCCTTCAATGCCGTAGTTCCGCTACCCCTCCCCCGTAATCCTAAGTACGTCACCGCCGTACTTTTCAAGCTTTGCCGGCCCGACACCGCTGACTTCCAGCAGCTCATCGGGCGACTGAGGCCGGGCACGGGCGATTTCAATCAGCGTCTTGTCACTGAACACCACATACGGCGGCACGGTGTCCTTGGATGCCTGCGACGTGCGCCACAGCTTCAGCTCGCTCAAAATATCATCGCTGCCGCCGCCGTCTGTGTCCGCCGCAGTGCGAGGCGCGAAGCCGCGCGGGACAGCGGCGCTGACCGGCAGCCGGTCCGACCATGCGGCTCGGCCTTGCGCCGTGACGGTGCAGACAAAATACGCATCTTCGTCGCCCTGATGCATTAGACCCTCGGCGAACAGCGCTTCGAGAAACTTGTCTACAACGGCGACCGTGCTGCCGCGAAACAGGCCATTCAGTGGATTATTGGAAGTGGCGGCTTTATCGCCCAGCGCTCCCACCCCGCGCAGGAGCTTGTTCAGACGGGCTTTGCCGACCGCAGGACGCAGGGCATCCAGGCCGTGCAGCACCGAGTAAATGTCGCCGGGGTCAAGCTGGGGCGGCATGGGGATCTGCGGCAGACGCTCGCCGGACTGAGCTGCCTGCTCGGCAGGCGGCGAATCGCAGTTGTCGCAGCAAAACGTCGTCGGGGGCGGCTCCTGCCGGTCACCAAAGTAGTCCAGAATTGTTCGCCTGCGGCAGTACGGCGTCTTGCAGTAATCAACAATCTCGTCCAGCCGCCGCAGCCGCTCGGCCCGCTGTTTGGCGAGGTCGGCAGCAATTTGGCGACGCGCATCCGGCGGAAAATCGGCGCGGGTCAGCGTCAAAACAACGGCGTCGCCGGTCTGGGCAACGCGCTTGATGAGGCCGCCCCGCTCCAGCTCGCCAAGTGACAGCCGTGATTTCATGTCGCTCCAGTCCAGCGCCATGCCCCAAGACTTCGGCAGCCGGGCCGTATTCTCAGCATCCGCATGGCGCTTGACCTGCCCGAACGCCCGCTCGACATCCCCGACCGTCATAGCCTCGTTGTCAATAAACCATTCCCGCGTTCTTCTATCAGCAAAATGGTACAAGATCGTGCAGCGAGATTTGCGCCCGTCCCGCCCCGCCCGGCCCGCTTCCTGGTAGTAACTCTCTAAACTATCCGGGCAGGCGCAGTGGATGACAAACCGAACGTCCGGCTTATCAATCCCCATGCCGAACGCATTTGTTGCGACCAGCACTTGACGCTCGCCGTCCAGCCATTCCCGCTGCATTCGGTTCCGAACATCGGCGTCAAGGCCCGCATGGTACATTCCCGCCGTCTGCCCGATTTTCGCCAGCGCGTCACCTGCCACCTCAAATACCTGCTCGCACTGCTTACGGGTCGCGACATAAATCAGGCCGCTCCCGCCCATCGCCGACAGCTTCGGCAGGGCGCGGGCCAGCTTGTCCTCGCGCTCCGACTCGCTTTTGCACCGATGCACCGAAAAATGCAGGTTAGGCCGGTTGAAGCCGCCCACCAAAATCAGCGGGTCCCGCATGGCAAGGTTCGCCACAATAGACTGCTGGACTCTTTTGGTCGCCGTCGCCGTGGCTGCCAAAAGCGGCGGATTACCGAGCGTCTCGACCACTTCCCGCAGGCTTAGGTAATCTGGCCGAAAATCATGCCCCCACTCCGAAATACAGTGCGCTTCGTCCACCACGAACCGGGCGATCTTGACACTCTTCAGCGCGTCCATGAACACGCCCGACCGGAAGCGCTCTGGCGCGACGTAAACTAATTTCAGATGCCCCTGGCGCATCTTGCGAATCAGATCATACTGCTCCTCGGGCGACTGCAAAGATGTCAGACACGCACACCCGATTTCGGCGAACGCCGGACGCCTGTTCAGCGCATCCACTTGATCCCGCATCAGGGCAATCAGCGGCGAGACCACTAAAGTCACGCCCTCGGACAGCGCCGCAGGCAGCTGAAAGCACAGCGACTTCCCCGCCCCCGTCGGCATGACGACAAGCACGTCCCGGCCTTCCAGCGCCGCCTCGACCGCGTCCTGCTGCTGAGGCCGAAACTCACCGTACCCAAAATAAGTTTGCAGACTGTCTTCTAGCACACTTGGAGTATACCCGATGATGTGTAGGGCAAGAGAAAAGGGTGAACACAAGGTTCGCTCCTACGAGATTTGGAATGGAATGCGCGGAACGTAAGCGCGAATGATGTAGGGTGCAAACCTTGTGTTCGCCCTCCTGCTCATACGCATCTTTTTATTCGCATCTCTTGATTCGCATCTCTATTCACTGTATGAAAATGGGTTCACGGGGGTTCAGGGCAGGGTACGTTTTCTATGCAGTCTCTAAGCTTGAAGCGTGTTCGGCACGAACTGGTGGCCTTCTTTGTCACCTTCCAGCTTCCGCTTTTCAGT
>JAYVVR010000150.1:0-5737 GCA_043786835.1 Armatimonadota bacterium
GTCTTCGAAGCTAAGTGGCCACAGATCGTCACGAATGCTGCGGCACCGGCACGCGGGAACGCGTCGGCGCGGTATACGGTCGCCGAGTTCGGCGACTTCCAATGCCCGCAGTGCGGCAAAGTGTACCCTGTTTTAGAAACGCTGCTTCACAAGTACCCGGCGCAGGTCAATTTGCTGTTTCTGCATCGCCCGTTTCCCCAACTTCATCAGTGGGCGGTCCCTTCCGGGCAGGCGTCGGAGATCGCGGCGGCAAGCGGCAAGTTCTGGCCGATGTACGACATGCTTTACACCAATCAAGACAATCTTGAAACGGGATACTACAGCACCTACGCTGAGAACATCGGGCTGAACAAAGACAAGTTCAGAACCGCGTTTAAGAGCGGCGAGGGCTTGCCGCAGATGAAAACTGCGTCGGCCTTCGCGGACTCGCTGAACGTTCAGGAAACGCCGACCATTCTGCTGCGCGATAATAAGATGAAGACCGTCAAAATCTATGTCGGCACAGTCGGCACGAAGAACCCGGACGGCTCGGTGCAGTACCCCGGCGTACAAAGCCTCGCGAGCAACCCGCCGTGGGGGCGCTAGTGGGCGCTGTGAAAGCCACGGAATAAATTCCGAGTCTCCGATAAACCAGTGTCGCGGCGACACAAGAATTAAACATCCAACGAATTTGGTCTTCCGTCGCTTCGACGGTGGTTTTCGGCAGCCACGGAATTTATTCCATGGCATCTTGCTCCGCTTCCTCAGTAATCACCGTAAATTTCACCAATTTATTAAAGCCGAACGCCGTTGTCATCGCGACGTCTACCGCGTCCCGGCCACGGGCCAGCACGACGCGTCCGATGCGGGGCGTGTTGTGGCGCGGATCATACATTCGCCACTGGCCGCCAAGATAGACTTCCATCCAGGCATTGAAGTCCATCGGATTCACGTCCGGCGGGACTCCGATGTCGCCCATGTAACCGTTGCAATAGCGGGTCGGGATATTCATGCACCGGCACAGCGTCACCGCGAGATGGGTAAAATCGCGGCAGACGCCGCGTCGCTCCTGAAAAACGTCTAAAGCGGTCTTGGTCGGTCGGGCATACTTGTAGCCGAACTCGACATTTGAAAACACCCAGTCGCAGATGGCTTGGACGCGCTCGGCAGTCGGCGGGGTCTCGCCGAACAAGTCCCAGGCAATCGGTGTTAGCTCGGCGACTTCGCAGTAGCGGCTGCCGAGAAGAAATTGCAGGCACTCGTTGGGCAGGTCTTCAACCGGGTGCTGCGGGGCATCCATCACCATGACGTCCGGCAGGCCGGTGTCGGTCGCAAGCGTATCGTTGAACAGCCGAAACTGGCCTTTCGGGGCGACTAATCGGTGGCATCGGTTGCCGAAACCATCAGTATACTCGGTCATTGGCACAGGCGGCTCGGTGTGCGGGAAGTCCGGCTTCAAGAGCCGGTGCGCTTCCGTCGGGCTGGTATTCAGCAGCAGCACCATCGGGGTCGGGACGGGGAACTCGAAAATAATGTCATAACCGAGGCGAAGAAGCATGAGAAAATTTCCTATATGTAGCCTAAGAGGGGAGAAGGGCCACGCCGCCCGCAAGAGTGCGTTCTGGAAGTGTACCCGAACACGCCAAAGATAAACGTGCGAATGAGACAGAAACGGAGTGCGGAAGTAAACGCCGCTCACTGACAAAACTATCCCTCGGACGACACACCGCGTGTGTTCTTAATCTTTCGCCCGGAGGGCGATCCTACCAGGCGAGAGAAGTTTACGTCCGCGTCGCCTCGCCCTGCTTCTTTCTAGCCCGCCCCGCGTCGGGTACAATAGGGACATGACCAAGCACATTACCCCGCAATCCATCCCGCTTATGCCGCAGCGGTTTATCGGTCAGTCCTTGTTTGCTTTTCGCCGCGACCCGATTGCCTACCTCCGCAAAGCCGCGTTCGAGCATGGCGACATTGTCCGCCTGCCGTTCACCCGTCAGCCGCTTTTTCTCATCAATCATCCCGATCTTATCAAAGATATTTTTGTTACCAGTCAGAAGCAGTTCAAGAAGGGCAGGGGCCTGGAGCGTGCGAAAAAGCTGCTCGGCGACGGGCTGCTCACGAGCGAAGACCCGTACCATCTGCGCCAAAGGCGCTTGATTCAGCCGGCCTTCCATCGGCAGCGGATTGCCGCGTATGCCGAACAGATGACGTTTTATGCCGCCAAGACCAGTGCGACTTGGAAAGACGGCGAGACGCGGGACATGGCCGAAGAAATGCTGCATCTCGCGCTAGCGATTGTCGGCAAAACGCTCTTTAACGCCGAAGTGGAAGGGGAAGCCGGGGAAATCGGGGACGCGCTCACGGAAGTCTTTGCGCTGTTTCATACGCTGATGCTGCCGATGGCGGATCTCTTGGAAAAGCTGCCGATCCCGAGTGTCCGCCGTTTTGCCCGTGCCCGTGCGCGATTGGACGTGACGATTTATCGGTTGATTGAAGAACACCGGGCGTCGGGGGTTGACCGAGGCGATCTTTTGTCCATGCTGCTGATGGCTCGCGACGAAGAAGACGGCGATGCCCAGATGACCGACTTGCAGGTGCGCGACGAGGCTCTGACTATCTTTCTCGCCGGGCATGAAACGACAGCAAACGCGCTGGCTTGGACCTGGTACTTGCTGTCTCAGAACCCGGACGCCGAGACCAAGTTCCACGCCGAGCTTGACAGGGTGCTGGCAGGCCGAACGCCGACGCTCGACGACCTGCCGAATCTGCCGTTCACCCGCAAAGTGCTCGCCGAAGCATTAAGAATGTATTCCCCAGCGTGGGTGGTCGGTCGCCGGGTGCTGTCGGACTACAAGATTGACAAGTTTCTCCTAAAGCGCGGCGACATCGTGCTGATGTCTCAGGCCGTGATGCACTACGACCCGCGTTACTGGGACAACCCGGAGCAGTTCGACCCCGAGCGCTGGACTCCCGAAGCCGAAGCCGCCCGTCCGAAGTTCGCCTATTTCCCGTTCGGCGGCGGCCCGCGCGTGTGTATCGGGGAGCAGTTTGCGTGGATGGAAGAAATGCTGTTGCTGGCTGCGCTGGGTCAGCAGTGGAAAATGCGCCTCGCGCCCGGCCAGGTGATTGCCACCCAGCCGATTATCACCCTGCGCCCAAAGTTCGGCATGAGAATGGTTTTAGAGCAGCGATAAAGGCATGACATACTGCCTTGCTTCGCAGGGTCCTTCCTAAAGGAAGGATACCGGTGGTAAATGCAGGCTCCATACAGGTAAAATGCTACGTTTCTGATTTAACTTGCTTTTTCAGCTTTATCCAGCGTATTAGCCGCTGTATCCGGCGTACTATCCAAACAATAAGTATGCTGACGGGGACAAGAAGCTCGAATATGTTTCCGATTATGACAGACAACTCAAAAGAGATGCCGGTTGAGCGGAAAATACAAGTAATTGTCCAGCTAAAATAGGGACCTACTCCTAACCAAATCAGCAGAAATATCAAATAGCCAATTATTTGCAGGGCTAACATAAACTTCTTTCCAGACTCTTCCGCGAGCGAAGTCCTTAAGCCGCCGCACGTTACCCGGATTGGAAATCCGGGTCTTCTGGGTTGATTGTCCGCCTGCGCGGACATAAGATTTGGCACGGTCCGCTGCTCTATGTCTGCGGCGGCAGACAATCGCACTTCAAAAGCCCTGGAATTTATTCCAGGGAACAATAGCAGAGGTCTGGCGATAAGATCCCCGGCCTGTTACTCTTGTCAATGCTCATGCTGGCTTCTATGGAACAGCCAGATAAACCGCGATTTCGCGCTGCGCTTTTGTCAGCTCTTTCAAGTAAGCGCGGCTCATGCTTTCGTATTCCTGCGGGGTATGGGCGGCGCGAAGACCCAGCAAAATCTGCTGAAGACGGTCTGTGTATTCTTTGGTTTTCTGGTAGTCTTCCATTGAAGCGATCATGGCAGTGTCTCCGTAACGCTGTTTTGTTTGGTGGCTTTCGTAACCGGCACTTTCAGTGCCGGTTTTTGTTCTTATTCGTGCTTTTCAGGAGGGCGCAGCAAGCAGCGCCCCTACGATTCTACTCCGTATCCTTCCTTGAGGAAGGACCACAGCGAAGCGGTGCGGTAGATCACTCCGGCGCTTGCAGGTCGGTGGCGGCGTTGTCGGGTTTTGTTTTCGGCGTGATGACTTTGCCGTTTTTGTCGCGCAGAACCGGCGGTGGGAGAATATCTATCGCCGGGATTTGGGTGCCGTTGGGGTGGAACGGGACACGGCTGAGGCAAAGGGCGTCTACCGCAAGCGCGTAGCGGCCATCGGAGCGGCGCGGGCCGGTCACGCTCAAAGTCAGAGTGTGGCGGCCACGGGACAGCGAAAGGGTGCTAAGCTGGTTCCAGACGAACTTGCCGGCGTAGAGGCCGCCTTCGGAGCGGGCATCCTGGGCCGTGTTCGCCCCGCCGTCGTCGAGCGTGTAGGTGAACGGCGACGAGCTTGACAGCGGACCGGTCGCGGTCCAGAACTCATACGGGCCGGCAGTGCCGACGGTGAACGAATACACCGCCTGGTAACCGCTGCCGCCGTCGCCGGAAGAGACTGTCGGTGGGCGGTCGGTGTCGAGCGCGAGGTAGGAGCCGCCGGACGCTTCCGAGTCGGAGACCTGGGAGTCAAACGTATACGAAGAGGCGCTTTCGCCTTCAAGCCAGACAAATGGCTGAAGCACTGATGACAGATTGCCGATGAAGCGGGCGAACGCGTTGTAGCGCAGGTCGGAGGCCTCCGGGGTCGTCGGAATGGTGTTGCGGATTTGAAAGAGCTGCTGCTCGTAGATGTCTGTTGCCAAGCCCTGCGTTTTCGCGAGCTTCAAGAGGCGCACTGCTTCAAGGTCGGCCGCGTCGGCGGCATCGGTCGGCAGAGGAACACCCGGCAGGTGGGTCAGGATAATCGGGTCGGCACCGACCGGAATTGTCCATGCACTCTTTTTCTTTTCGACTTTGACGGGTGCGCCGTTGACATCCGTGATCTGGACTGGAGCGTTTTTCGGAAACGGAAAGCTGGCCTGACTGAGTCCGCCGTGGGGGGACCAGACGACAAAGCGCGGCTGTCCGCCGTCAGGGTCGTTGACTTTGTAGCCCCGCAGGAGCGGCCCGAGCGTGAACGCATCACCGCTTTGAAATAGATTCCCCGCCCGGTACGACGGCAGCCACCAGACCCCGCCGGGCAGGCGCTTCAAGCTCGCCCCGACACCCATTGACCCGGCAGGGTAGGGGAGAACACGCGGTCTGTCAGTCAACTCGCGGGCCTGAAACGAGAGCCCTGCCCCATAGTCGGCCAGCCGCCGTGCTTCCGGCGCGGTCGCCGCCGCCGCGAAAAAGCCCCTCGCCCCGATGTCTTTTAGCCCGTCCCAGTCCGTGTTCAAGTTTGACTCGCTGGCCGCGCCGCCGCTTGAAATCAGCCAGGTCGTGCGCGGGGTGTCTTCGGCCTGAGCGAACGCGTAAACGCCGGTCGCCGGGCTGTCCATGCTGAGACCGTCAAACCCACCGCGCGTCTGGGTATTGGTGAACAGCGCGGAGCTGCCACCCCACGCATACAGTACGGGGACATTGGCGACGCCGCGTTTTAAGACGTCGGCCATCGAGTTCATGTAGCCGCGCACCGATTCTAAGCGAAACTGGCCTAAATCCTGCCATAGATGGCCGCCGATGCCGTTATCGTTCAGCACGGCATAGGAGACTTTCTTGACGGGGTCGTAGACTGCCGCGATCC
>JAYVVR010000151.1:0-5704 GCA_043786835.1 Armatimonadota bacterium
CTTTCTTCCGGTGTCAGGCCATACGCCTTAAAAACGTCGGCGACTTCACGCGCTTCGACCTCCGGCAGCGTCTGAACCTCGTGCTGTTCCCGTTTCCGCTCACTCGCGTAATGCTCGGCGTCACCACGGGCTGCCAAATAGCCGCCGAGGCCCATTGCGATGGACCCGGCAGCAACCTCAGCCAGCCCGGCGGTGATGATCAGATGCGAGGCGGCGACAACCCCGGTCAGCCCGGCGGCGAGGGCGAACGGCACCGTCAGCCCGTCCGACATCCCGATAACGATGTCCCGGACGACTTCCGTGGATGTGAAATGCTTCTCGACATGAGCGGTTTGTGTCATTTTGCCTCGTCTCTCGGGTACTGTCGGTGCTGGGTTTCTGCGCTGGGAACGCCGCTTGCGGCACCCTCACTGCTTGCTCCCGTCCATGGGCTGAGAAGCGTGACAGGCGGTTTCCTCGGTTCTTGTTCAAATGCTTCAATTGGATGAAACATACCGATTTCTGTGTCCGTAAATCGTGCAGTCATGGTTTCTCTTTCCGGCCTGCCGCCGCAGGCTCGACCCGGATCAGCGTGATCAAAGCCTGCAAGGGACTATCGCCGGTGTTCGTAATGCGGAACGTGTGTCCTGCCGGTTCATAATACAGGGTGTCAGGGACAAGATCCACTTCTTTTGTGCCATCTACGGTCATCACGCCCCGGCCCTCGCGCGGCACGAGAACGACCTCGAACCGCTCGTGGAGATGCGAAGGCATCTCCTGGCCTGGCATCAAGAACAGCAGGACAGCTTCGCTCTGCGCTCCCTTGTAGACGCCTTTGACGACGAATTGGTCGTCGCTGTATTGTTCCATTTCCCGCATATTCTTGTGCATCAGTGTCTCCCTCTAATGAAATAATACGCTGTTTTCCTGGATGACAACGGCCTCGTTATGTTCTTCGTCCTTCGCGCCATAAACGAGCGTAGCTCTCCCCTTTTTCATTTCTTGTTTCAGGATACGAACTTGCTCACCATTTCCCTGGAGTTCCATGAGATACCGTTCCTTGAACTCACTCCACTTGCGAGGGTCATGTCCAAACCATTTCCTCAGTTCCGTGCTGGGGGCGATGTCTTTCAGCCACAAGTCAATGCTTGCCTTTTCCTTTGTCAAGCCACGAGGCCAGAGCCGGTCTACAAGGATACGCATTCCATCATCTTTGTCCGGCTGCTCATACACCCACTTGATCTTGATGTTCATATCTTACTCCTGACTCGACCTCAGTAACCCGAAAACTCCTCTGTACGGATGTTATCATCGTTGACGCCCGCTTCGCTCAGTGCCTTAGAGACTGTGTAGAAACGATTCCGAAGTCCCCCCAGCCCCCAATAATGGGGGAGCATGAAAGGAATGAAGGAGGCACTGCGTCCTCCCTCCGGCTCCCCCATTATTGGGGGCCAGGGGAGACTTCGGAATCGTTTTTATACAGTAGACCTCTTGTGTAAGTACCCTGCACTGGAAGTGCAGGGCCTTTGAGGTGCGATTGTCTGCCTTCGCAGACAGAAGAACTGGCCCTTCGCGAGTGATCTTCTGTCTGCGAAGGCAGACAATCGCTTTGTAGAAGACCCGGATTTCTAATCCGGGCAGGGCAATGCGAATTATGCAAGAGGTCTATTGTGTCCGCCGCGATTTCTGTTCGGCTTTTCAGCTTGACTTTGTAAAGTGGCATGGTGTAATGCTCATTTCTTCCGCCATCTGCGGCAGATGGGAATCAAATGTCGGCCAGAAGGTCAAAATACTCTTCGTCTTCTTTAATACCGCCATAGCCTGCGCCAACATCCTTCTCACTGGTGACGAACTCAATGGCCGTGATCCACTTGACCATCTTGTAGCCGAGTTGGTTCTCGACGCGCAGCCGCAGCGGCGCTCCGTACACAGAACCAAGCGGGGCGCCGTTCATCTCGTAGGCCAGGAGGCTCTGCGGATGCCGCAGGTTTTCCAGCGTGTGCGTATCGTAATACTGTGCGCCGGAATGGCTTTCACCGAAGGAGTAGAACGCTGCGACTTTTGCATCGGGAAGTGGCCGGACGATCTCCATCAGCGCGGTCAGCGGCAGTCCACCCCATTCGGCAATGCCCGACCAGCCCTGAATACAGTGGTGCATCGTCGTCTGCTCCTGTTTCAGAAGTGCTTTCATATCGCCTAGCGATAGCTCCACCGGGTTCTCAACGAGGCCGGAGACACGCAGACGGTAGTCTTGGAAGTCATTTGCGGCCAGTGCGAGCCATTCCTCTGACGTGGGCATCGGACCGTTCGGCCAGAAGAAGGGCGAAATGTCGGCTTTGCTGTATTCGACCTTCGGCTCCAGCGGATTTAGCGCACGCACCAGCAGTGCGCCCGATAGATGTTTTGCAGCCTTTTGGACGGCATGGGGACGGTTCCAGGAAAGCCAGTGCGCCCCAAAACAAGCGGCGACGACGGCGGCGATCCCGCAAAGTCCCAAAATCAGGCCGAGGGGATGGGTGTCGTCCCGGCCCAGGACGATGTGGTTCATGTTCTGATTGTGGCCGGTGGCAAATACCAAGCCGACATGAACGATGATAAAGGCAATGTAGGCGGCTAACAGTAGGAAGTGCAGCGAACGCGCCCCCTGCCGCCCGCCGAACAGCTTGGGATACCACTTGAACCGGTTGTCAAGCGCCGGAGACATGGCGAGGCCGGTCAAAATGGAAAGCGGGGCCAGCACGAACGTGACGCCGAAATAGGCAAGCTGCTGCAAGGCGTTGTAGCGATAAAAGCCGTCCGGTTCCGGCGGCAGGTGGAGCGTCGCGTAGGAGACGAACGTCGCCCAAGCTTCCGGCACAATAGACCAGGAGAGCGGCACAATGCGCTCCCAGTGCCCCGATACAAACAGCATGACGACATAAACCAAACCGGCGGCGATCCACAGCAGGTCACTCATAAAGTGCCAGTGTCGGGCCATGCCGATAGTGTGGCGGAAGCCTGGCAGCCCGAGCCAGGGCGGCAGGTAACGCTGATCGTCATTGGCCGTGTAGAGCCGGTCGGTCGGCACTTTGGTCGGTGTGAAGCGTATCCATTCGCTGTTGGGAGTGCAGTGAACATTGGTGTAAAGCCGAGGATGGTCCCACAAGATAGACAGCCCGCTGCGGATGATGAGCATCATCAGCAGAAAGTTTGCGTAATGAGCCAGCCGCAGCCAGGCCGGGAAGCCGGCATTGGCGTGGGAGACATACAGCTCCGCCGGCGTGTAAACGTGGACGTGCGGCAGGCCTCGCAGCAAAAACTGAGTCCACGCGGCGGCGACAATGCCAAGCACCAGGAGGCAAGCTGGAGCAAGCAGCGAGAACCGCACCCAGATCGCCTGGCGTCGGTCCCGTGGGTAACGCACGGCATCACCCTTCGGCCCTGTGTTTTTAGGGTTCGGCGCGGCGGCGGCCGAGGGCGGTATTATCTGCGGCGGCGTTTGGAAGCTCATCTTAGGTATGGACTTGGTTCTGCGGCTTGCCCGCACGGTATGCTTTGATATTAGCAACCGTCGTGTCTAGAATACGCTCGACGGCTTCGACGCTGTCGAACGCGATGTGCGGCGTAATCACCATATCGGGACGCTGCAATAAAGAGCGGTTTCGGAGGGCTTGTTTCAAATTCGCTTCGCTCGCGTTTGGGTTCAGGAGAAGCTGCTTTTCTTCCGAAAAAACTTCCTCACCTTCCAAAACGTCCAGACCCGCGCCGGAAAGAGTGCCGTTATCAAGAGCAGAAATCAGCGCCTCGGTATCTACGAGTTCACCCCGCGCCGTGTTGATCAAAAGAGCGCCATGCTTGAATAAGCCGATATTGTGCGTCCCAATCAAATGCCGCGTTCCGGCGTTTGCAGGCGCGTGGAGGGTGACGATGTCCGACCGGGCCAGCAGGTCTTCCAAAGACGTGTAGGTAAAACCGAAGTGATCGGCTTTTGTCATATCCACCGCCGGGTCATACGCGAGCAGGTGCATCCCGAAGCCTTTCGCGATCCGCATGACGTACTCGCCGATATGGCCCACGCCGACGACACCCAGCGTTTTGCCCTTCAAATCAAATCCCTGCAAACCGTCTAACGAAAAGTTTCCGGCGGCTGTGCGGACATAGGCTTTGTGCAGGTTCCGCGAGAGGGCGAGTATCAGCGCGAACGTGTGCTCGGCAACCGTGTTCTCGCCGTAGACAGGCACATTGCAGACCGGGATTTCGCGGGACTCGGCGGCGGGGACATTGATATGGTCGAACCCAGTCGAGCGAGTCGCAATCATCTTGAGTTTGGGGAGAGTGTCCAGGACATCGACCCCGAGCTTGGAACGCACGAAGATAGAGACGATCTCGGCGTCACCGGCGATGGCCTGCGCCTGATCTGCATTCAGCAGCGGCTCTTCGAAAAAGTGCAGAGTTTCTTTGTGCAAATGTTTCCTAAGATACTGCTGCTCGAAGGGGTCGGTCTCAAAAAAGTAGAGGCTCATCAGTGTGTTTCTTTCTTTACGGCAAGTCCGCTTCTTTCAGCAATCTCGGCCCATGTCGCAGGCCGGCGGACATAGACGGCGACATGGCCGTCGCAGGTGGCCGGCAAAATCCCGGGTTCTTCTATCTGGATTTCGCGCCCTGTCTGCGCTTCCTGATAAATCCCCGGCGGCACCAAATGGCCCGCCAGAAAATAGCCGGCCTGGTCCTGTGTTATTGACGGTTCCATCGTATGCCTCCAGTAATGACTGACGGGAATTGACTTGCCTGCCTTGAGTATGACGCATTGAGTATGACGTATTGGGCCTGCCGGCACATCCGCGAAATGGCCGATTGTGAGAGAAGATCGAGAGGAATGAAGGCGTTTACGCCCTCGTACGCACATACATCCCTGTTGCCATTGATACCCATATCCCTCACACCTTCGCACCCACCTTGCCGCTCCACATTTTGTAGATGGACAGCGTGTAGGCCAGCACCACGGTCATGCCGACCAGGTTCATTACCAGCGCAGCGACCAAACTATGGCTGTCTGAGGCCGCATTAAAGATTGTCAGGTCATCGGCGGGGTGAATGCCGAGTGCCGGCAAAAGGCGCGGGAAGAGGCCGGCGGCAGCGGAACCCAGCAGCGAGACAATCAAGATCGAAGTCGCGGCAAAGAGGCGCGTGTCCTGAGCACGGCGAACAAACAGCGGAATCGCCGCGAGAGCGCCGACCACAACCAGCGGCAGCAAAAGCAGCACCGGAGCATGGCCAAAGTTGTCCGTGAAGCCGGGACGAACAAAAATACTTGCCGTGACGAAGCCGAAGACCAGCAGCAGAACGACTATCCACAAAGCGCCGCTCAAGCGCCGTACCCGGTGCTGCAGCGGCCCTTCTGTTTTCATTGCCAGGAACGCTGCCCCATGCAGGCAGAGCATAGCAACGCTCAGCAGGCCGCCCACCAGCGCGAACGGGTTTAGCATCAGCGTAAACGACCCCTGGAACTCGCCCTGGGCATCGAACGGCACGCCGCGCAGAACATTGCCGATGGCGACCCCGAACAGCAGGGCCAGCAGGAGACTGCTGCCGGAAAAGACCGTGTCCCAGAACCCCGTCCAGAGCGGGTGTTTATGAGCATGGCGGAACTCAAAACCGATGCCGCGCCCCATCAAGAGCCATAGCACCAGCATCAGCGCGAGATAAAAGCCGCTGAAGCTCGCCGCGTAGAGCCGGGGAAACGCGA
>JAYVVR010000152.1:0-5614 GCA_043786835.1 Armatimonadota bacterium
AACCAGAAAATGGCGACAGGGTTCAACCTGGGAAACACCTTTGATAGTAACCAGAACCCGGCGGAGTTTGAGCAAATTAAACCCATTGTTGATTTATACCGTTCCGCGGGAATCAAGCATATCCGAATTCCGGTGACGTGGATGGAGGGATTCAATGGCGACACTCTGGCGGACCCCTCAGGGCAGCTCAAAGAAAACCACCCCCGGCTAAAGCAACTCGAAGCCGCAGTGGATTATTGCCTGGGAAAAGGCATGGTCGTTATGCTGAATACGCATCATGAAAGATGGCTCAAGAACAATTATGATGGGTCACCGGCGTACAAAGACCGCTTCTCGCGATTGTGGACGGGAATTGCTGAAAGATTCAAGAATCGTTCGCCTAGTCTCATCTTTGAGGTTCTGAATGAGCCTGAAGGGGCGCTCGGTTCGTGGGGTGGGAAGATGAAGCCATCCGATCCTTCCGCTCTTGCCAGGACACGCGAGGTCAACCTCATCGGTTATCGCGCTATCCGCAGCACTGGGGGTCCGAACGCAACGCGGGTCGTTGTTGTTGCTCCGAATGGTCAGGGAAGTCAGTCCATGCTGGATCAGGTTTACCCTACTCCGGCGGATTTACCCGGCGGTGGCAAAGATCCTTATGTGATGGTCACCGTGCATACATACGATCCCTGGGCCTTCTGTGGTGAGAATGGAACCTTGGAAAAGCGACCCACAGTGGAGGAGATTCGCCGGCCTATCTTAGCCGTTGCCGCGCATGCCAAGAAACTGGGGGTGCCGGTCAACTACGGCGAGTACGGTGTCGGACGGAATGGAAGGCAGGAAGAGCGTAACACCGAAGCCGTTCGCGAATACTACCGCACAATCCGCCGGACGACATCCGAAGAGCAGATGTCCAGTACGCCGTGGGATGATCGAGGGTGGTTCGGTCTTGTACAGCGTACAAAAGATGGGCACTCTGAATTCGTTTATGGTATCGTGCCCTCAATGATGAAGTAATCTTGTTACTGGCACTAGGGCTAAGCAGCATTCCCCAACGTCTTCCTGAAGTCAACTCGCGTACTCTTAAGTCACCACTTTTGTGTGACTGCCACAAATCGCCGGATACTGAAACTCGCCGCAGAGCAGTCCGGCTATTTGGGCGTTGAATCAGGCCGCGACGGTCTTGGGATTACCGTTTCCTATTGGGATAGCCCCACCTCTATTGCAAATTGGAAATGAAACACTGAACATCTCGTCGCCCAGCAGCGTGGTCAAGATAACTGGTACAGTACCTACACAGTCCGCATCTGCCGCGTCGAGCGCGAGTACGGTGCGGCGATAAATTACGAAAGCGATTGATAAAGGTTTGGGCGCTATTCTTCTGTGCCGAACTCGTGAGGTGCCATCGCCCGAGCATATTGCGGAGGCGTTGCGTGAAGCAGGATATGAGGCTTTCGTGGAAGTGGAAAGCGGACATCCTACGACTTCAATTTCGACTGAGATACGTTACACGTCAGGCAAAATGCCGATTGTCATCAGATTTTACAATGACCTGTACGATGACCCGGACGAAAAGGACTATGACTACTTCGACTGGATGGAGGAGTTAGTGCCGGATGCCGAGGCACGAAAGACCATTCGCCGCTTCATCTTTGTAGACGCAATGGAAAATGTAGAACAAAGAGCCTTTCAATCAGTGGTAAAATATATCTGCGTCAAAACCGACGCACTGATATTTGCCTGACTCCTATACCTGCGAAGGCAGACAATCAATTTTAGGAGACCCGGATTTCCAATCCGGGCACTGCTGTGCAGGCACAAAAAAGGAGGTAACGCGCCCCGATAAATCGGGAAGCCGAACCTCCGTCTCTATGATGGTACGAGAACATGAAACACGCAATACAGCATTTAATTGAGGGACGGCACCTTGCCGAGACCGAGGCGGCAGAGGTCATGCGGCAGATTATGGAGGGACGGGCGACCGACGCTCAGATCGCTGCGCTTGCAGTCGCCCTCCGCATGAAGGGCGAGACGATTGAAGAAATCACCGGCTTTGCACGGGTCATGCGCGAATACGCCGTCAAAGTCCCCGTCAAGACCGACAAGGTGGTTGTCGACACCTGCGGTACCGGCGGGGACGCACTCAAGACGTTCAATATCTCGACGGCGGCGGCATTGGTAGTCGCAGCCGACGGGCGGCTGGCAGTGGCGAAGCACGGAAACCGGGCGGCGTCCAGCAGATGCGGCAGCGCAGATGTTTTGGAAGCGCTCGGCGTGAAACTGGATCTGCCGCCGGAGCGTTTAGGCCAGTGCATTGACGAGGTCGGCATCGGCTTTTTGTTCGCGCCTTCGATGCACCCATCGTTTAAGTATGCCGCCGGGCCGCGTAAGGAAATCGGCATTCGGACGATCTTTAACATGCTGGGACCGCTCACAAACCCGGCGGGCGCGTTAGTGCAGCTTATTGGGGTTTATGACGCGTCGCTGTGTGAGACTTTGGCGCATGTTCTGAAAAACTTGGGCAGCCGGCGGGCACTTTTGGTGCATGGGATAGACGGTCTCGATGAGCTGTCCACGCTCGGGGAAACGGCAGTCAGCGAGCTGAAAGACGGAGAAGTAACCTCTTACACGCTGAACCCGGAGCTGGATTTAGGGCTGGCCCGCGCGACAATCGAGCATCTGGCAGGCGGCGAAAGCGTTGCGGAGAACGCCGAGATTTTGCTCCGGCTCCTGCACGGCAAGGACCGGGGGCCGCATCGGGATATTGTCTGCCTGAACGCCGCCGGAGTGCTTTTAGTGGCTGGCGCCGAGGACAGTTTAGAGAATGGCATCGAACGGGCGTCGGCGCTGATTGACAGCGGTGCGGCCCTAAGCGCGTTAGAAAAGCTGAGGGAGTTTACGAATGCCTGAGCCGACGATTTTAGACACGATACTTGCCTACAAGCGGACCGAGGTACAAGCGCGGCAGGCGAAAATGACCCAGGCACAGGTGGCGTCCCGGGCCGCATCAGCTCCCCCACCCCGCGACTTTTTGGCGGCGTTGCAGTCGCCTAAGATCGGCCCCGTCACGCTGATTGCCGAAGTCAAGAAAGCGTCGCCGTCAGCAGGTGTCATTCGGGCTGATTTCGATTCCGTGGCGATTGCGAAAGCCTACGAAACCGGCGGCGCGTCGTGCCTTTCGGTTCTGACTGACGAGAAGTTCTTTCAGGGTCACGACGAGTATCTCCAAGCCGTTCGTGCCGCTGTCTCGCTTCCCATTCTCCGTAAAGACTTCGTAATTAACGATTGGCAGATTTATGAGTCGCGGGCGCTCGGCGCAGATGCTATTTTACTCATTGCCGCCGTGTTGACGCCAACGCAGATTTCAGACTTTCAGGCGCTCGCACATCAGCTTGGCATGGCGGCGCTTGTCGAAGTGCATACGGAAGCGGAAATGGAAGTTGCGCTTGGGGCAAACGCAATGCTTATCGGCGCCAACAGCCGCGACCTCAACACATTCGTGACAGATTTAGGAACGGTGGAACGACTGGCATCGATGGTTCCCTCGGATATCACGCTGGTAGCAGAAAGCGGCCTCAAAACACCTGCTGACGTTCGGCGGGTCGCGGATGCCGGGGCGAAAGCAATTTTGGTTGGGGAAACATTAATGCGGGCAGACGATATTGGGGCGGCGACGCGGAAACTTCTGGGACAGTAAACCAGCACTTCCGGTGCCGGTTTACTCTTTAGTCGCTTCGATACGCAGTAATGCTACAGGCATGCTTTCACCCGGCAGCAGACCTGCACTTCCAGTGCCGATGCTTTTCTGCACCGCCTGAATGACCGCAGCCTCAGCATCAGCTAAGGGTAAATTGACCGTGCAGCCAGAAGCCATTTTGTGGCCGCCGCCCCCAAATTGTTCGGCGATTTCGGCGACATTCACCGTGTCGCGGGACCGCAGTGAGACGCGCACTCCGCCGAATGCCATTTCCCGAAACAAAATGCCGACTTCGGCATTCTGAACACCCCGAACGTAGCTGACAATGCCTTCAGTGTCTTGATCGGTTGCGTGAGTGTCGGCAAAGTTTGCCGCCGTAATGTGCGCCCAAACAATCCGGCCGTCAGACGTTTTTTGCAGCGACGCCAGTGCACAGCCGGTGAGCTGGGTGGCGGCAAAGGTCCGGTTCTCGAAAACATGTTCCGAGATAAACGCTGGCGGGGCGCCGGCTTCAAGCAGCGCGGCGGCGACGGTGAGCGTGTTTGGCGTGACGTTTTGAAACCGAAACGAGCCGGTGTCAGTGAGAATGCCGGTGAACAAACACGTCGCGATTTCAGGGGTGATGGGAACTTGCAGTGTTTGGAGCAGTGCATAGACAATCTCGGCGGTGGACGCCGCGCGGGCATCCAGAACGCGAATATCGCCGAACGCGCCGCTCGTCACATGGTGGTCAATATCAACGGTGCGCCGAGCGCGTCCGACCAGCGGCTGGACAGTGCTGCCGACGCGCGGCAGATCGCCGCTGTCTACGACCAGCGCTAAATCAAACTCAGTTTGGTCGGTAGTCCGCTGAACTAACTCCGCGCCGGGCAGGAATGTCAAAATCGCCGGAACGCCATCTTCTGACAGGCAAGTCACGGTCTTGTCGAGCGGTCTCAGCGCAAGCGCGAGGCCAAGCATTGAGCCGAGCGCGTCTCCGTCCGGGTTGACATGGCAGGCCAGCACAATCGTCTGGCTCTCGCGAATAGCTGCCGCCGCGTCAAGAAGCGGCTGAGTTAAACCGCTCATGCGGCCTCTTTCTCAACTTCGACTTTCTCAACTTCGACTTTCTCAGCGTCAGTGCTCTCTTCGGCGATCGGCTGTGGCCGGGCGGCATCCTCGCGCTTGACTTGTTCTAGAACTTCAAACATATGACTGCCCCGGTCAATCGTGTCATCGTATTTAAACGTCAGCGACGGCACGTTGATAAATGCTTTTGAGCGTTTCAGCTCCTCGCGCAGGACACCGGTTGCACCGCGCAGCAGGTTCAGCTTGTCGCGCTTGGCGTCTTCGGAGCCGAGAACGCTGATAAAGACCGTTGCGTTTTTGTAGTCGGTTGTGACTTCGACATCGGTGATCGTCAGCAAACCATCGGTAAAGCGTGGGTCGCGCATTTCGCGCCGGATGACTTCGGACAGCACTTCGCGCAACTGGTCCTGTAATCGCTGTTTTCGTGTGGCGGGCATAGTTTGTGTCTTTTAGAGCAGTTCGATTTCCGTCTGCGTCACGTCAACGCGCGGATTGCTTTCGATATGGTCCAGGACTTTGTCGAGTACCTGGTTGGCATAAGTGCCGTCGGTGGCGACAACCGCAATACCGACAGTGGCGGTGCGCCAGACATCATGGTCGCCGATTTCAGTGGCAGAGACATTGAACTCTGAGCGAAGATGCGCCAACAGGCTTTTCAGCACTTGCCGCTTGTCTTTGAGTGAGTTCGCTTCTTCGATATGCAGTGTGACAGTCAAGAGACCGATGGTCATAGGATGTAACCGGCACGGGGGTCGGCATAAGCAAAGTTCGGCATAAGTTAGGAAGGGCGAACACAAGGTTCGCCCCTACAAGATCAGATTCGGAGCGTAGGGCGTGAACCTTATGTTCGCCCTCCTAACAAGATGTGTG
>JAYVVR010000153.1:0-5558 GCA_043786835.1 Armatimonadota bacterium
CAGACCGGCAAAAAGCCGCTGAGGTCGTTCTCGAAAGGCATGCTTCAGCGCGTCGGCATCGCGCAGGCGCTGATTAACGATCCCAAGATTTTGTTCTTCGATGAGCCGACATCAGGACTGGACCCGGTCGCGCATCGGGACATTCGGGACTTGATCCTGCACCTGAAAAGCGAAGGCCGAACCATCTTTTTGTCGTCACATCAACTGTCCGACGTTGAGCTGGTCTGCGACCGGGTTTCGATCCTGCACGGCGGCAAGATCCGGCGCTTGGGTCATGTGGATGACTTGGTCGCCGGCGGAAATGTCGAGATTATCGCCGAGCATGTCAAAGCGACGGACGCCCAGAACGCCCAGCTTTCGAAAATCACGACTAAAAACGAGACAATCGGCGAAACGACGATTCTGACGACAAGCGCGTCCGCCGACAGCAAGAACTTGGTGCTGGACTGGGTGCGGAGCGCCGGCGGCGACGTGATTTCAATGACCCAGACGCGGCGGACCTTGGAAGATATCTTCTACGAAGTCGTCCATCAGGGCGAAGTCGAGAGCGGCACGAACTTTGCGGTTCCGTCGTCAGCGGAATCAATGGAGGTGAAGTCTTGAACACCATCTGGCTTCTTGCGACTTCCACATTCGGCGAGGCAATCCGCCGCAAGATTTTGTTAGTCTTTTTGTTCGGCGGCCTCGCGATCATGCTGATGGGCATGGCCTTCGGAGCATTGACGCCGACACGCGACCTGAACGTCACCAAGAGCCTCGGCCTCGGCGTCATTTCGCTGGCGGGCGTCTTTATCTCGATTATTTTGTATATCACGCTGATTCCTGCGGAGATTGAGCGTCGAACTATCTATTCAATTCTGTCGAAGCCTGTCCAGCGTTACCAGTACTTGACCGGCAAGTTTCTCGGCGGCTTGATGACGGTTCTGACCAATATCGCGCTCATGGGCGTGATTTTTTTGGTCATTTTGACCGCAAAGCTCATTCAATACGGCGAGCCGGTCGCGGCGACGGATATAGGGCTGCTCAAAAATCTCTTGATGATCTTCTTGCAGATGACCCTGCTCGGGGCGGTCGCCATGTTCTTTTCGGTATTCCTGCCGCCGGTCGTCTCGTTTTTCCTGACCTTCGGCGTCTGGCTCATGGGCAGCGGCATGCTTCCGACCACCGGGGTCTTCGGCCTTTTGCACTATGTAGTTCCGAACTTCAGCAACAACGCAATCCAGAACCCCTGGATTAATCCCAGCGTCCATGTCGTTCAGGAGCCAGCATACATCGGCATGAGCATTCTTTACGCGCTCTTTTATACAGCTCTCTTACTCATGGCGGGAACGGTCGTTTTCGACCGCCGCGAGGTTTAAATATTATGCATACACGCTCAAATCGTTTGACTCTCGGCATCATCGCCCTGCTGCTATTTATCCCAATTGTGTTTTTGCAGTCTCGAATAGACCCAATTTACCAGAAAAACTACGCGCCTGATCAGAAGACCCTGAGAGAAAGCGGGAAAAATCTACCGATTGAGTTCGCCCTCGGCGCGTTCACGGGGTTCCGCGAAGCGATTGCCGGAATGCTCTGGGTGCGAACCGACGAGTTCTTCCATAATGGCGACTACGCGGCAATCATGCCCCTAATCCGTGTCATCACCTGGCTCGACCCGCATCAGATTGATGTCTACGAGACCGGTGCCTGGCACATGGACTACAACTTCACCGACTCGCAGGAGCGTTCGGACCGGCGCTATATCCCGCTGTCCCTAGCGCTGATCACCGAAGGCATCACAAACAATAATAACGAGCCAGACCTCTATTCAGATAAAGCGTTCGTTCATTACTTCCGCAAGATCGGCGACTATTCGAAATCCGCCGATGCTTTTGCACAGGGCTGGCAAGTCGTCAAAGACGCATCCGCCCATTTAGACGATCCTTCAGATTTCGCGAAAACCGATAAGGGGATTATGACGGTCGGCCACGGCTACGCACACGCACTGGAAGCCGAGGGCAAAATCCCCGAAGCGCTGGCCCAGTGGCAGCAGTGCCTGGCAATCCATAATCTGCTGGTTCAGAAAAAAGGCTCCGGTGACTTTGCCGAGGCCCAGGACCTTCAAATCGCCCAGAAGCAAGTCTCTGAGCTGCAAGGCCGCTTGAAGTATCGGCCAACAGATTCCAAAGTCCCGGTCAACATGGATTTCCAGCCGCAGCTCGTCCGAGTCGCCCCGAAAGTGTTTGTCATCAAAGGCAAAATCAACGTTATTGGCGCAACCAAGTTTGTCCTAGAGACCGGCGAGCGGTCATTCGGGCCGACCGACGGGGCACGGGTCGAAATCTTCTTGCAGGACAAAGGCTACACCCGACCCGTCATCACAAACTACACGCTCTCAAGCGCGGTTGACCCCAATGTCACACTGATGCAGGATGCGGTTTCGGTGCGCGGCGGCAAGATCGGCGGCGACTTAGGCCGCAAGATCGATATGAGCAAGGATCCGGACATGTATTCGTTCAAGGCCCCCGAATACACGGTCACGATCTTTTTCATGCCGAACAATCCGAATGACTCGCCCATCCAGGTCCAGGACCGGATTGGCTGGCGCGGCGAAGGCATCACCGACTCCAAGTATCTGATGGTCTCCGACGGCGTCACTCCCCTGCCGTCGCTGATTACCCCGATTAAGGGCCTGCGTTATTTGGCCAAAACCTACACGCTGACCCGCGACGACATTCTCGGCAAAGGTGAAAAAGAGTTTCACTAGATTTCTCAAATTGCCGGGTATAATAGCGACTGATGGACTGCTTCGGCAGCAACGGACGGCAGCCGAACCTCGTCAGGGTGGGAACGCAGCAGCGATAAGGTGCGCCGCCCGTGTGCCGTCCGGGGCAGTCCGTCAACAGTTTAAGAAGATCACAAATTAATAAGAATGCAAAGCCCCTGGAAGTTTTATCTTTTTGGGGGCTTTTTTAATTGGCGTGGAAGAGGAAGCGTGGGAGTAAACTCCTGCGCTATGGGGCGAAGCGCCCAGTAGCCGCCTTTCACTCCGCTACCGAACGGAGTGAGTAGGAGGCGCGGGTACGGAGTGGGAGAGGAAGTCAAGACGAAGTCTAGGGAGGGACGGATTGATGCTGAAAAACAAATTATGTGTGGCGGTGCATTTCGTGTGGGCGACGTGGGATCGGCAGCCGCTGGTAACAGAGCAGGTTGAGCGAGACTTGTACAAGTATATCGAGGCCGTGTGTGATGACGACTACTGCAAAGTGCTGGCACTCGGCGGAATGCCCGACCATGTGCACCTGCTGGTGCTGTTGTCCAACACGGTCACCACAGCGGACCTTATGCGCCATGTCAAAGGCGGCTCGTCGCGGTTCGTCCCCAAGCGTCTGACGCCGGGTTCATGGTTTGCGTGGCAAGGCAGCTACGGCGCATTTTCGGTCAGCCCGGCCAACATCCCAAAAGTGGTTGCCTGCATCCAAAACCAAAAACAGCACCATACCGACGGAACGCTGTATCCAAACGCCGAAGAAACCAACGAAATTGTCCTATCCGTACCCGCGCAGGCGGCTACTAGGCGTCTGCGCCCCACAGCGTAGGAGTTCACTCCCACGCCCTTCCTTAATGCGGGACATCGCCGAAGAACAAGAAGCCGAGCATTCCCTGGCACGGCGCGAACTTATTGGGGCGGCGGGCTAGAACAAAACGAAAGGCCGGGGAGCAATCCCCGGCCTTTTCGGTGTCTAGTCCCGGAACGAACCTCACCCCGCCTCGTCCCTCGGCGACCCTCTCCTTTCGGAAGGAGAGGGTAGAGAGCCTAAGCGAACCGGGTGAGGTTCTACTTCAGCGTGATTTGGAAATCCTGCGTTTTTGTTTGTCCCTCGGCGACTTCCAAATACCGATTGGGATCCGCACCGGACTGCTGAGTAAACGTATCCGAGACATACACACGGCTCCTGCCGGGCGCAACACGCAGCCGGTATGTTCCTGATCTATCTGTTTGAGCTGAGATAACTGCGGCACTGGACTCAGGGCTGTGTGGGCCATAACTCATGACAGTTGCGCCCATGATCGGGCGTCCGGTAGCTTTGTCGGTGACAGTTCCGGTGATGATACCGCCCGGTGTCAACACGAGATCAGGCACAGACACCGTTGTCCCTTTCGCGCCGGAAACGCCTTCTGCGGCAGCGGCCACTAGTCCCGTGTCTGAATCATAAGTTTTCATCAAGTCTTCCCGGATTACGCAGATATTATACTTCAACCCTTCTCCAACATAAAGCGTGTAGGTTCCATCACGCCGCGTGTGCGCGAAACTCCCGCTGACCTCCATCTGCCTCGAATTTGCCATCTGCGGCTTGCCGGGAGAAGCAGGCTGTGGATTAAGGGTGAAGATTTTATCCATATCAGCACTCTGAACCTGGGCACTGAGATGAATGTTACCGGCGGGAGTGCCATCTACGCGGCGCACCTTACCGGTCAGAGCAACGGTACGATATTGAGACGGCGCACTGTCTGTCAGAATCTCTTTGACGAATGCCTCTTGGGCCGGTGTCCTGGCCGGCGGCTCTGGATGTGCAATCTTAATGGGCGGCAATGACTTGGCGGCAGAGGCAGCCCCTCGGACAACGCCATAAGTCGCGGCGGTTCCGACGAGAACGGCGGTGGTGACACCGACGGCAAGTTTAAGCTGGATAAGTTTCATGGCTTTAAGTGTTCCTTCCGAGAGTTGATAAGTATGCGAGCCGGTCAAGGCTACAGTCGTGTGTCCGGCGAGGACACTGTGAGTCAGAGCAGTGATGTTGGCCGGGCAAGTGGCAGGGGCGGCTTTGGCGGCGTGGGCAGTGAGCAGAACCGGCAGGACTATCGCCGGCACGATGACGCCGTTTTTGGTGAAGAACTGGCGCATTTTATTAAGGGACCGGGTGACACGTTTGCGGGTAGCACCTTCCGATAAGCCTAATGATGTGCCGATGTCGGCAAAGCTTGCGCCCTGGAAGAAGCGCAATAGGACGCAGTCGCGCTCGCCGGCTTTTAAGGCGGCAAGGGATTGGTTTAAGAGCGGCTCGATTTCGGCCCACTGTTCGTCTTCGGTCTGTGTCTGCTGCTCCATAAGCGCTTCGGCGGCTTTCTGTTCGTAGGCGGCCCGGCGCGTCGCTTGGAGGCGGGCGTTCTTCGCGGCGAACCGGGCGGTCTGGAACAGCCAGCCGGACAGAACGACATTGCGGCCTAAACGGGGCGCTTTGCGGGCGAGTATCAGAAAGACGGCCTGGGTGACATCTTCAGCGGTGTCGGCATCGGCAAGCTCGCGGCGGCAGACGGCGTAGACGAGGTTCAGGTACCGGGCGGTCAGCGCGGCGAACGCCTCCTGCGAGTTATCTTTGACGAAGCGCTGCAATAGCAGTCGGTCTTCCAAAAGTCCGTGTTCCATTAGGCGATAGTGGCTCCTTTCATCTTGTTATCTACGCTCGGCGGGGAAAGCGGACAAAATGCGGGCAAAAATCTTTCGGGCGTTGAATATCCCGCCGTAAAGTCCCCGCCATGAGAGTCTCGCCGTGAATGGCAGGTCTAAGGGCGAAGCG
>JAYVVR010000154.1:0-5551 GCA_043786835.1 Armatimonadota bacterium
GGCCAGTCCGAGCGCCAGCATCAGCCCGACTATTGCCGCAATAATTAGTGCCCGGCCCGTAATTCCGGTGAAGACCCGCACCAGCAGAAGTGTCCCGGCGAGGACGCCGAGCGCCATCAGTGCGCGTAATCCTAACCCTGGTTTGGGGTCGTCGACGTAGGGGTGCGCGGGACCATCTCCGACAATCAGATGCGCCTCTTCCATGCCCTTGACGATCTTGCCGACAAACATCGTATTCGCGTCCAGCACGTCCGCGTCATGCACTAAGCCGGACGTGAACAGGCGCACATAGCAGACCCGGATGTTGCGCTCCTTTGCGGCCCGGACAAACCGCTCGGTTGCCGTCGGCTCGTCCATGGTCCCCATTTCTTCCGTACCGATGCTATGCACCCGCACCGTCTGGGCGTCCGCCTCACGCGACAAATCCTCATCGCCGAACATCTTGCCCAGCTCCACCGAGCCATAGGCGAGATGGTTTACTCGTAGCGCCTCCGCCGTCGTCCCAATCAGAGCACGGTTTCCCAGCACTGATGTCCCCGCAAAGATCACCGGACCGATTCCCTGCGGTCCGGCGCACTGCCGCCGGGTCTGCGCCAACTCCCACGGGATATTGAGTGCCGTCACCCCCGTGAAGTTGACCAGCCGGGGCGCAACAAGGAGTTTGTTGCGCTTGATTGTGTTCACGGTATCGCTGTCCAGGCCAATCGGAACCGACGAAAATTGCGGCCACGGCGCAAGGACCAAAAGGCCGCTTGGGCCATCCACCGTCACGACCAGCCCCGGCGCTTTATGCGCCAGCATCTGCATCACTCTCGCCCGCTGTCCGGGGAACCCCGGCGCGAACTCCAAATGCGTCGTGCCGCCCGACCGGGCATACGAGAGTATCCCATTCGCGTTCAGCGACGCCGGCGTGTCTTCAGTCACGGCGACTGTTGTGATCCCCGCGCTCCGAAGCTGCGTCAGAACATCGTCAACCTGCCGGGACGTCGTATTTGCGAGCGCCTGCGCGTCGCCATAATCAATCACCAGCTCCACCCGCCGGTTCCGCGCCTCCGCCGACCACCGGTGCGTCGCCGAAACGAGGCCGCCAAGCAGTCCGAGGGCAATCAAAACGACTAACAAAAAGTTGATGGGAAGTGTGTTCAGGGCAGGTCGGGGAAAATTAGTCAAGGAAAAGTTCTCAATTCGCCGGGCGCGGTGAGCTTGCCGCAAGCCTTGGGCCGCCCAGCAGGAAAATCAGCACAATACCGGCAAAAAAGCCGCCGATATGGGCAAAGTGGGCCACGCCGCCCCCGTTCATCATGCTGAGGCCGGCGACGCCCTGAAAGACGTTCAGCACAATCCACAGCAGCAGCACCCAGTAGGCGCGGACTTCGGCGAGAAACACAATGAAAATCGGGATAATCGCCAGCACTTTAGCGTTCGGATACAGCACGAAATACGCGCCCAGAACGCCCGCGATTGCCCCGGACGCCCCAACATTTGGAATCAGCGAGTCTGGATTAATCGCAATCTGCGCCGCCGATGCCGCCGCGCCGCACACCAAGTAAAACAAGAGAAAGCGAACCCGCCCAAGCACGTCCTCGACATTATTGCCGAAGATCCACAAATACAGCATATTGCCGCCAAGATGCAGTAGTCCCGCGTGCATGAACATCGAAGTCAGAATCGTCAGCCACAGCGGATGTGGGCTGAGGCTATAGTAAATATCGCGCGGTCCCAGCGTCGCCGGCGTGTTCGGCGGCACTTGAAAAAGCTGAATCTGCCCGTTCTGCCCCAAGTGCCCGATAACATTATTCAAATCAATCCCGTGCGTCACCTCGTATGGCACCATCGCCCAGGAGCTTTCGAGCGGCAGTGTCTGCTGCCCGATATAAACCAGGACATTCAGAACAATCAGCAAAATCGTAACAAGGGGAAACGTGCGTATCGGCTGGTTATCGCGCAGAGGAATCAAAGCAGCTCTCCGGACTTATTATAGCCGACCCGCCCACTTCAAGTCAATTCACGCATTCAGAGCGAACACAGAAGGGGGGCGAACATTGATAGGGACACTAAGATGGCGAACACAAGGTTCGCCCCTACGGGGCAGGGAACAGTAAGGTAGGGCGCGAATCTTGTGTTCGCCCTGCTCGTCCTGTCCCCCTCGTTCTGTCCCCCTCGTTCTGTCCTGCCTGCAACCTTTTCGCGCTGACCGTGTCTCTATCACCGTGAACCAGCCCAGGAGACAAAAGCCCATGCGCCCTTCTTATTTGCTTGCTGCCGCTCTGCTGCTGCCGGGATGCGCCCATGCTGCGCCGCCGAAGCCCGATTTCGCCAACCTGCCGGCGTACCTTCAGGCCCTGAACCGCTCCGCTGACCCCGAAGCAAAAGCTATTCGCGCCCGCATTGCGTCCGGCCCCGCTGACCTTGCCCGTGAGCGCACCCTGGCAGAAAAAGCTGGCCTCGCGACCCGTCCCGCTCAGCTTGTTCAGCCCCTGCCGCCGCCCGACCAAAACGCCGCCCCGTTGTACCTTCAGCTTGACACTCTGCGAAAACAAAAGCCGCTTCACTTTCCGCCCTACGCCCAGTCCCTCAAGGGCCACGTCGCATACACGCCTGCTCAGATAGCCGCCGTCCAGAAAGAATACGATGCCCGGCCTGATATTTTCAGTCTGCTCCACCAAGCCGCCGACAAGCCGTTGTGCGTGTTTGTTTATGATCCATCTAAAGCCTTCGAGCTCCCACCTGAGAACGCGAAGATGCGCGAGAACGCGCGGGAATTGACGACCGAAAGTCTCCTCCTCGCGTACCAGGGCAAGTATTCAAAGGCCGCCGTAAACCAAGAGCGCGGCTTCAAGATGGCTGCCCATATCGCGTTCGGACACAAGCTATTCGGCTATCTGACTGCGTCCGGGATTGACGCCATTACTGTGGACAGCCTGCAAAGCATTCTCCAAAAAGCCGGCCCAAACGCCGCCCTTGACAGCCGAACTTCCGTCGACATTCTTGCCCTGCCCCCGCTTTCGCTGTCCCATGCCCTCAGCGGCGAGTTGGCGACCGCTGACGCGGAGTTTGATATGCTGCGAAAGGGCAACCCAAATGAACTTGGACAAGTTTTCCCAGGCGACTCCCCGTTTTCTGCTCCCATTCCCACTTCAACACGCTTGTCTGTGGCTGAACAAACTCAATTGAATGCTTTGCTTGACGCGGCTGAGGCAAACTCCCTGCACCAAATGCGCTCGCTTATCGCTGTGGCCGATGGGCCGAACGAAGCGCGTCAAGCAACCCTTGACAAGATGAAATCGTCAGTTGAAGCCAACCGCACCGACCCCATTGAGGCGCTTTTCGGCTTGATTAGCTCCGTCGCTTCGATTGACCTGAGTACACAGGCCAATCAAGTCGCGGCCCGGCGTCTCGTCGCGGCGGCAGGCGCATCGGCGCTGGCAGCCAAAGCGCAGACCGGCGTGTTTCCCGACTCCCTCCCCGCCCAATTTACCGACCCGTTTACAAATAAGCCGCTCGGCTATCGTTTGGAAGGTACAAACGGCTTTGTCGTCTACAGCGCCGGTCCCGGCGGCACGTTCGACGGCGGCAAGCCGGGCGACAAACGAGACAGCCGGCAGAGTGTATTTCGGTATCCACTCGTGCCGAGGTCGGCGGCGAGTGCTGGGCAGTAGAAAGAACCCACCTCCTTGCTTCGCAGGGGTCCTCCCTGTTAGGGAGGACAAATCTTAGCCCTTCCCTAACAGGGGAGGGAGACGAGGAACGAGGCGGGAGGGGTTCTTTCCCTGCCTAAATATGCTAAAATACCCTCATGCCCCAGGAATTTCGGCAGCCTGAAGACAGCGGCAAACCGCCCCGCACTAATAAGTTTGTTATGACCCAAAAACCCATCGGCGAGATTATTGAAGCGGGGACGACAGCGTTTGTCGCGCAGTGCCTGGAAGTGCCGCGTGAAATCGTGCCGCGCCTGTATGACCCGCCGCCGTTCGGCTCGTTTGTCAAGCTCGGCAAACCTGCCCCTATTCTGGAGCCGATACTAAACGCCCCGGAGCCGCTGGACGCCGGGGACGAGGAAGAAGACCCGTTCGCCATTGCGTTTGACCCGCCGATGCCCGCGCTGCGTTCCGGGGGCGGCCTGCTGCCTGCCGTGTATGCCCTGGTTTACGGCGCGAATACGGCGTCGCTGGAGCCGAACCGGAGGCCGTCGGCGCTGGGGTTTGCCGATGAAGACGAGATGCGGAACCAGCAGCCCCAAATCTTCGAGCTGCTCCGAACCGAGTTTTCCGGCCTCTTGATCGCCTACTCTGAAGGCGAGGGCAAGCCCCTCCGGCGTCACCTGCCGCCGCTGCCGCCGCGTATTCACAGCCGCGTCTATGCGTGCACGCCCGATGAAACCCGGATTTTGACCGAAGATTTATCGTTCCTGCGCGGCCTTTTGCTGCCGTCGGGTGGGGCGCTTGCGGGCGTGCCGTCGGACGAGCTGGCCGCCGCCTGTCTGCGTCAGGCGCGGGACGCCCACCCGGACGACCAGGCGTTTCTGCTTCGTGCAGGCCGCACTCTGGCAACACTTCTCGCGACCGATTACGAGCGCTTACAAGCGATTTTAAGGAATGTGCTATGACAAGAGTCCCCCCGGCCCCCAATAATGGGGGAGCAATACGGATAAAGCGCCTTCTGGGTCTGACTCCCCCATTATTGGGGGCGGGGGGGCTTCTCTTTTCCTGCCTTCTCGCCTTCCCGCTCCACGCCCAAGCACCCCAACTAGACCGCGAAGCTGTTTACCAGAAGGCCCTGCCGCTGTACCAATACGATAGCGCCAAGCCGCTGGCCGTTAAGCTCGGCGCATCGCAGACAATCGGCGCCGTCAAGTTCCTGCGCTTCTCCTACCTCAGCACAAATAGCCAGCGCGTCCCGGCCTTGCTGTTCACCCCGCAAGGCGTATCGGCAGCAAAGCCCGTGCCCTGCATCGTCATCCTGCATGGCCTCGGCAGCTCGAAAGAAATCATGGCGGGCTACGCGCTTGCGGCAGCGAAGTTCGGGTACGCGTCACTGGTGATAGATGAATACGGGCAGGGGGAGCGCGGGCCGCTGAAAACTGTGCCAAATCAGCAGACAGAGCAGCTTGCGGCAACAGTCATGCAGACCGCCGTAGATGTTCGGCGCGGCTTGGACTACCTGCAAACCCGGCCCGAAATTGACGGCAGGCGAGTGGGGCTGGCGGGAGTCTCGCTCGGCGCGATTATCGGGACGGTCGTTTCCGGGGTCGAGCCGCGCATCAAAGCCGCCGTCTTGATTTCCGGGGGCGGCGACTGGGGCTTGATTTTAAAGACGCTCTCGGCCCGGAGCGCGACCGTCGGCCAATGGGACACGTCGGCATTTAAGAAGATCAACTTCGCCCGGCTTAACGCTTTGCTGGCACCCGAAGACCCGCTGACGTTTGCGCCGCATATCGCGCCCCGCCCGATACTCATGCTTGGGGGCCGCAAAGACACGACTATTGTCCCGTTGGCCCAGACCGAGTTGTTTGACGCCGTCCGTCAGCCCAAACAAAGTATCTGGTATCCCC
>JAYVVR010000155.1:0-5543 GCA_043786835.1 Armatimonadota bacterium
TCAGAATGCCGGGGCAGTTCGGGCCGAGCAACCGGGACTTCGAGTACTTGACGACGTTCACGGCCCGAATCTCGTCCTCAATCGGAATGCCTTCGGTGATACAGACGATAAAATCAATGCCGGCGTCCACGGCTTCCATAATGCCGTCCGCCGCGCCCCGGGCCGGGACAAAAATGCAGGTCGCGTCTGCGCCCGTCGCGTTTTTCGCTTCCTGCACCGTATCGAAAACAGGAACGCCCTGGACGGTCATGCCGCCCTTGCCGGGCGTGACGCCGCCGACGACTTTGGTGCCGTAGGCGATCATTTGCACCGTATGGAACTCGCCCTCGCGCCCGGTGATGCCCTGCACGATCACTTTTGTGTTTTGGTCAACAAGAATAGCCAAGATGCTTAGTCCTTCCGGCGCTTGAAATAAAACACCGTCACTGGGACGTTCTCATCTTCCGCACCGTCCTCGGCATCGTCGTTTGCCCGGACATCGGCAACCGCGTTGACCAGCTCCCAGCCCTGCCCGCCATGCGCGTTCAGTGTCTCTTCGTCAGTCTCGTCGTCCGAATCGCTGACAATAATCTTGTATTCAAACAGGTCTGCCATAGTGTGTCTCCTCCGTTAACTTCGTCAATCTTTTACTCTGCCAGCAAATAGTACCCAATAAGCCGCGCTGTGTCTACCAAGGCATCAAGATGCGTCCGCTCATACGAGTGCGACGCGTCCACGCCCGGCCCAATCAGCGCCACCTGTACATCGCCCCCAGCCCGCCAGAACGCTTCCCCGTCGGAGCCGTAGTAGGGGTAGATATCGGTGACTAAGTCCAGGTGATTTTCTGCTGCCAATCGGCGCAGCTTACGATTGAACGCAATCGAGTATGGCCCGCCGCTGTCTTTAACGCACAGCGTACAGTGGAACTCATCGGACGTCTGCCCTTCTCCGATCGCCGCCATGTCCACCGTGAGCAGCTCCGCGATATTCGGCGGAAACCCGCCCGCTGCCCCATGTCCTACTTCTTCATAGTTGCTGATATGAATAGTCATCGTCTGCGCCGGCTTCTGCCCTATTTCTTGAAGCGCTCTGACCGCCGCAAGAACACACGCGACAGCCGCCTTGTCATCTAAATGCCGGGAGCGAATAAAACCGTTGACGACTTCAACACGTGGGTCGAGATACACAAAATCCCCGACTGCAATCCCGAGCGCTTTTGTGTCGCCTGCGCTTGTCGTCCGCGCATCGAGCCGAACTTCCATTGACGACGCCTCGCGCTTGGTTTCGTTCACCAATGCGCCGTGCACATGCGATGACGCTTTCGTGAGCTGCACGGAGCCGCGGACTGTCCCCTGCCCTTCCGTCGCGACCATCACCCCTTCGCCTTCAATCGCATTCCACGCATACCCCCCAATCTGCGACAGCGTCAGCCGCCCATTCGGCTTAATCTCTTTCACCATCGCCCCGAGCGTATCCACATGCGCCGTCACCGCTCGCGGCGCCGCGTCCGAGACGCCCGGAAGCGTCGCCAGAAGCGCCCCCTTGCGCGTCCGCCGCGTTTCCAGCCCCAGCTCCCGCAGAGCGCGTTCCGTATACGTAATCGCCGCTTCCGTGTCCCCGGTCGGGCTGGGCGTGTTCAAGAGGCCGACCAAAAAGCCCGTCAAGTAGTCCGTATCAATCGTTAGCATTACTTTACTTTCACCTATGGCCGCAGCAGGAAACCTCGCTGCCCCGGCGTGTCCCACCACTGCAAAAACTCCGAGAGCGGCTTGCTTTCATAAGTCCCACTTTCCGGGTCCATGTAAACGATACTCTCGCGGAAATCGTCCGAGCGCCGAATCTGGAAAACTATTACAGCATGGTCGCCGCTCAGTTCTGCCAATGGGCTGGGATTGGCGATGGTGACGATCACCGGCTCATCGTTTTCCTGAACTGCTTCCTGAATGCTGTCCCAGTCGTTTTCTAAGATTTCCAAATCAAATTCTGTTTGCAGAGCGTCCCGCAAACCGTCCAGCGTATCATCCCAAAGGCAGGCACCGCCGGGGCGTACCCGGCACCACTCGGCGACTTGGTCCATCCCAATATCGCGGCGTCCAAAGTATTCCAAAACGCACAGCACGGCGGTTGGCAGGCAGCTCCAGCCAGTCTGCTGCCGGTGCTTGGGGAAATGGGTGATCATGCCAGCAGACCGACGGCAGACCGCAGTGAGGCAAGATCAGACATGATCTCGCCGTTTGCATCCAGCTCTATTTCGGCGACACGCGCTTTTGTCGCACGGAGATGCAGGGGAACTTGCCAGCCCGCCGAAGTCCGCTCCGGCACACCGACCAGCAGATGGTCGCCTAACTGGCGGCTTGCCCACGCCAGCGTGACCCCCCGGACAGCATAAATCAGCAGCAACTCTTCGGCCCGGCTTCGCAGAAGCGGCTCGATTTCCGGCCAGATCAAAGTTTCGACCGTTTCGCGCACCAGCTCCTGGTTCCGCAGACCGCCAAAAACTTCCGGGAAGGCTGCCAGCACCTCGCTTTGGATATCCTGCGCGATCTGGTGCTTGTAAGAGTTAAGCCAATGCTCGAAGCCCTGCGCCGCGAACGCATCAAGCCAGGCCCGAAAGCCGTCCTGTCGCTCTGCCTGCTGACGCGGCACCCGCAGGGATGTGTTTTTCACGACATAGTCTTCAGCCCCGGCAACAGCTTCCGAGACAACAGTCTGCATCCGCGGTTTCGTTGCCGGCTGTGCTAGCCAGTTTGTGAGTGCTTGCAGGGGCGCAGTGACATCAGGAAGAGTTGACAGTGTAGGCATAAGACCGATTCTCCTTTGTCAGTATACTTCATTTCAGGCATTGCCGCCCATCAGCAGTGACGTCCGCCGCGTTTCCAGCCCCAGCTCCCGCAGAGCGCGTTCCGTATACGTAATCGCCGCTTCCGTGTCCCCGGTTGGGCTGGGCGTGTTCAAGAGGCCGACCAAAAAGCCCATCAGATAGTCTGTGTCAATCGTCATAGCTTCTTTCAAAAGTCATCTGCTGCCCATTCCGCATTAGGTGGCGTTCCCGCATTTACAACCACAAAGAAAGCACCGTCCATTGTCAGCAGAAACGGTCCGCACAGTCGTGCCAATCGTTCGCAGAGGGGCAACACAAGTTCCGGCTCACCGTATTGAAAGGACAGATGGCGCGGCGTATCTTCGCTGCGATCTTTTGTGTAGTCTTCCACTGACAAAACCGTCGAGTCTTGTTCATCCGCGATTGTTGCGTCTAGGTCGCTGCTGGCAACACAGAAATCTGTTTCGACTATGAATTGGTTTTCGTCAGCCATTTGCTGGATAACTGAGCGTACTTCCGCTACTGTTGAGTTCCGGCTCCTCTCCCAATTATCCGGGATCACCAGCCCCATCGTTTACAGCCGCACACGCTGTTTGGGTGCCGCTGCGATGGAAGATAGCGGCACCAAGTCATAATGGGCACTCATAATGTTGACCTGTTTTCTCCCGCGTCAGCATTCCTACTCGGATCCCTGTCGCCCGGTCTGGAAGACCAGGGCTACAAAAGTGCAGAATGTCCGCATCGCGGACGAAGATCAACGGCGATAATGCAGACCTTCTGTAAAATCCTCGAAAGTAAAGGCAACCCTCGGAGTGATCTCGTCACACTCCCTGCCTGCCCCTAAAGCCGGGCGTCCATCGGCTGCCAGTGGAGACCACGGGGGCCGGTGTAGATGGAGTCGGGGCGGATGATGCGGTTGCCGTCAAGCTGCTCGATCATATGCGCCGTCCAGCCTGCCGTGCGTCCGACGGCGAAGACCGGCGTGAACAGCTCCGAGGGAACGCCGACGGCATGTAAGATAAGCGCGGCGTACAGCTCGACATTTGCGTACAACTCGCGGCCCGGCTTCAGCTCTTCGAGGACACTGACAGTCTTTTGCTCGACCGATTTGGTCAGATTGAGAAGGGCGTAGTCGCCTGTCAGCGCGGCCATCTTCTCGGCGGCGGTGGACAGCAGGGCGGCACGAGGGTCGCGGACTTTGTAGATGCGGTGGCCGAAGCCCATGATGCGGTGTCCGGCAGCCATTTCGGCGCGGATATAAGCATCGGTCTGCTCCGGGGTGCCGATGGCGTTGAGCATATCGAGTACCGGGCCGGGAACGCCGCCGTGCTTTGGGCCTTTCAGTGCGCCGACGGCAGCGGTGAGGGCGGAAACCATGTCGGAATCGGTAGAAATGGCGACGCGGGCGCAGAACGTGGAGACGTTCAAGCCATGCTCGCTGACCGCGACCATGTAAGCGTTCAAACCGTCTACTCGGGCTGGGTCGGGTTCGACGCCTTCGAGCATATACAAGAAGCCGGCGGCAAGGCCGTGTTCAGGCTTCGGCTCGACAATCGGCTGCCCGTTTTTGAGGCGGTAGGCATGGGCGACAATCGCGGACATCTGGGATTGCAGTCGGGCGGCGCGGCGCTTGGCGGCAGCGAGGTCAAGACTGTCTACGTTCGGGTAGCCGATGGACAGCATCGCCGCGCCCATCCGCAGGATGTGCATCCCGGACGCATGGGGGGCAAGGTCGGCAAGCGCGTCCATGACGGGTCCCTTTAAGGCGCGGGCGGCACTCATGGTCTTTTGGAGGTCATCGTACTCGGTCCGGGTCGGCAGGTTGCCATTCCAGAGCAGGTATGCTACTTCTTCAAATGTGACCTTGCCGGACAGCTCGGAAACGTCGTAACCCCGCAGGGTCAGGCGTCCATTTTGGCCGTCTACTTCGGCGATCTGGGTGGCGGCAGCGGTGATGCCTTCAAGTCCTTTGTGGACGACGGGTTCCAGGGTGTTCAATTCTTGTGCCATGATATCTCCTTGATAAATTAGAAATGTTAATAAGTTGAAAATTTCTGATAGGTCGTGTTGTCGCTTGTGTTGTCCTACCCATTTATCCAATCAGTTCAGCGGGGTAGTCTCGAGCTTGCAGGGCGGCAATGATGCGGCCTTGGTGCGCCCGGTCACGCACTTCAACCCGCATCTCGACGCAGGTGACGCCGAATGCGAGATTTGGACTAAGACGGTTGTGGTTGACGGTAATCACACTGCCGCAAAATCGCAGCAGAGACGGCAGTATCGGGGACCGTGACAATATCATCGGCGTACTTTTCGAGATATTCGAACGTGCGCGGGGACGGCGTCTTGACCGCAATGCCGTCGCAGATGGTGCGAATGGGCACGGAGCCTGGGACGAGATGCCCAGCGTGAAACGATTGAACTGCTGCGTCACACCCTTCCGACTGCACTCCGACAACACGGATTTTCGGGTTGGTTTCTTTTAAGGCCAGCGCGACTCCCGCGAACAGTCCCCCACTGCCGACAGGGATCAGCACCGTGTCCACGTCGGGAACATCCTGCAGCAGCTCAAGGCCCAGGGTCTCCTGCCCCGTGATAATACCATCGTCATCGAACGGCGAGATAAAGACTGCGTTTGTTTCTGCGACAAACGCGAGGCACGCTTCAGTCGCTTCATGGAGGCTGGTCCCGGCAAAGACTACCTTCGCTCCGTAGCCGTCAGTGGCTTTGATTTTGGCGATGCTGG